>DGRP01000005.1 GCA_002391065.1 Ruminococcus sp. UBA4385
GTTTCTGAATTTAGGTTAATGGTCATCTACAAGTTATCCATGGCCTTCTGGTTTCTGACATAGGACTAAATGCTCTTGAAAATAACAAAAACGCTCGCAGCAATGCGGGCGTTTTTTGTTGTGAAAACATACAAATCTGCCTATCCCAAAAATATGCAAAACAGAGAACAATTGCAAACATCTTGTAAATCAGGGTTGTCAAAACCCCGACTTCTTCCCCTATACAAGTGAGAAAAATTTTCAGCAGCCGTCTTGTAAAAACTGTGCGCCTGCAAAGGGTTGAAAGGAGTTGATCTATTGAGAAACCTTATCACTAAAACAAGCGAGGAGATCATGACCACGCTGTACAAGCCGACCGTGTTCGCCGTGGACGGCTTGCTGGCGCAGGGACTGTTCATCCTCGCAGGCTCGCCAAAGGTGGGGAAGTCGTGGCTGGCTCTGGAGCTGTGCCTTGCAGTTGCGAAAGGAGAAAAGATATTTGACAGAGAAACCTCACAAGGCTCGGTACTGTACTTCTGTTTGGAGGACAGCTGCCCACGCATTCAAAGCCGGCTATATGAACTGACCGATGAACCAACGGACAAGCTGTTCTTTGCGCTCAAGGCCGATACTATCGGCAGCGGATTGGAGGAGCAGATCATCAGGTTCAAATCCGAGCACGATGACCTGCGGCTGATTGTCATCGACACTCTGCAAATGGTGCGTAACGAAACGGAGAGCAGCTACGGCAGCGACTACGCAGAGATAGTTCCGCTGAAAGCTCTTGCCGAGCAGCTCGGTATCACGATCGTGCTTGTTCACCACCTACGCAAGGCCGCGGACAGCGATCCGTTCAATATGATCTCGGGCAGCACAGGGCTGAGCGGTGCGACAGACGGACAGCTTGTATTGAAAAAGGACAAGTGCTGCGGCGGTCAGGCTGTGCTCTATGTGACGGGCAGGGACGTCGAGGATCAGGAGCTGTCGCTGACCAAGTGTGGCGCAAGGTGGGTGCTGGCTGATGAACATGAGGACAAGCCACCAGACCTTTTTTCCTTCGCTGTTCACGACCTGATGGCAGAGCTGGTTTCGTTCAAGGGCTCGGCAACGGTGCTGTGCGGTTTGCTGAAAGACAAGTTCGGCGGTGAGTATTTCGCAAACCGACTGACCCGTGATCTGTTCCGTCACGCTTATGAGCTGCGTGACTTGGGCGTGACCTTCGAGCCGAAGCGCAGCAATGGGCAGCGGCTCCTCCTGCTGTGCTATGACACAAACAGTGACAGCAGTGACGGTAAAATGCTGATGCCCGAGCAACAGCAAACTGCTGACCCTGCTGTCACTGCGGAGAGCGTTGACTGTTCGGGAAGCTCTGAAAATACGTTGTCTGCGATTGAGAGCAGCAGCTCGGACTCGGAAAGTCCTACTGACCCTACACCCACATCTGCTGTCCCTGCCGAGGGTGCTGCCGACCCTGAGTATGTTCTCATCGAAGGCAGGCAAGTACCTATCGTGAGGTTCTCGCTAGACGATGTTATCAACCGCAGTGCCTCAAAGATCAGAGCACAGATCTATCAGGAGCGTGGTATCCTCGTACCTGAATTCAGAAACGAAACGTGAGCCGATTTGTGCCCTCCTACCACCGAGGTCGGGTAAACAACCGAGAGCAGACTGAAAACGGCACACAAGCGATTTGTGGGCGACTGTCGGGCAAACAGGACGGAGCACATAGTTCTGATGAAAGATAAAAACAGGCACATTAAAGCCGTGTTTTCGGTTTGCAGGTTAAAGTGCGGCGCCAAAGCTGCCTGCACAACCACCTCGGACGGGCAAAGCCCGCCGAAAATACGCGGTTTGCGAGCTATTAAAGATTGGTGTCAATCTCGGAAATTCGGAGATTTGGCGGCGCCAATTTTCTGAAAATCGGGCTGAAATGGCGTAGCTACGGGCTTTTTCGATGGAGTCAAGGGCAGTTTCAGGCCGAGTAACAAATCGTGACGATGTCTCCAATGAGGGAACGAACAGTTCCGTCATAGGAAACCACATAATCAAAGCAGAAAGGACAGATGTATCATGAACATCACACATACCGAAAGCAACAAATCAAAGACATCAAGGAGAGTGATAACACAATGGCAGAAAAGAATAACGAAACGAAGATCACAATGCTGACAATAAAAGAAGCCGCCGCTCTTGTGGAGGGTCTTACAGAGTACCGTGTGCGTCAGATGTGTAAGCAAGGGCAGCTGCCCTGCGTTATGGCAGGGAAGAAATATCTTATCAACAAAGCAAAGCTATTCAGCTACCTGAGAGGTGATGATTATAAGAGTTGATAACTTTCTATGTTGTCGGTGGAAACTTTTTCTGTTTCACTGGCTTTGCGGACTGCGTAGTGGTATCCTTGTGTGAGATCGGAGGTGATATAATGGCATATATCGAGCCAAGAAAAAACAAGTACGGTGACATCATCTCATACCGTATCAGGGTCAACAAGGGCTATGACGGAAACGGCAAAAAACTGAAGCCCTATGAACTTACGTTTAAGCCCGACCCCAACAAGACCGAGCGGCAGAATATGAAAGCCCTCAACGAAACGGCGGTCGAGTTTGAGAAGAAATGCAAGCAGGGGTATATTGCAGACAGCAGACAGACATTTGCCGAGTATGCAGAATATGTTATCGCATTAAAAGAGCGTACAGGAATAAAGCGCCGTACCATTGAGGGGTACAAAAAGCTGATGCCCCGCATCAACGAAGCGATAGGTCATATGAAGCTCAAAGACATTCGCCCCCAACATCTCAATATGTTTTACGAGCAGTTATCAAAACGGAACTCCCGCCGTTATGAAAATGTGGCGACTGCAAAAGCCGACCTGAAAGCTTTAATAAAAGAGAAAAAGCTGTCACAGCAAAAGATAGCCGACAGCAAAGGCATGGCAGTAAACACAGTCGCTCAGGCCTGCAAGGGCAGGAACATCAAAGAAAGCAAGGCCAGAGCGATAGCAGATGCGTTAGGGTTTCCGATAACAAAGCTCCTTGTAATCTCACACGACAGCAGTCCGCTTTCAAACAAAACGATACTTGAATACCACAGGCTAATAAACACTATCTTCAAGCAGGCCGACAAGGAGCTGCTTATCCCCTACAATCCCGCAAGCAAAGCCACACCGCCAAAGGCAGGCAAGGCAAAGATCAACTACTTTGAGATAGAAGAGCTTGAAGCCATACAGCGTGAAGCTGAGACTCTGCCGATAAAATGGAAAACGATAATCCACCTCCTTATGATATCAGGCTGCAGACGAGGTGAGCTGTGCGGCCTGAAATGGGACGCTGTGGATTTCGAGAGAGGCAGGATATATATCCACCTCAATCTGCTGTACTCTCCGGAGATAGGTTTGTATGAGGACACGACCAAGACCGAATACTCCGAGCGATATGTCAAGCTGCCCGACGAGTCAATGGATATACTTCGTGAATACAAAGCCTGGTACGAAAAACGCAAAGCCGCCTACGGCGACCGCTGGCACGACAAAGGATTCCTGTTCTTTCAGGAGAAAACGGGGAACGAGGGTGAGCCGATGTCGCCCGACACAGTCACAAGATACCTTGATGAGTTCTCGGAAAAGAGGGGGCTGCCCCACATTAACCCCCATGCATTCAGGCACACAATGGCAAGCGTAATGTGCTTCAATCACATTGATCCGGTGAGCATTTCTCGCAGACTTGGGCACAGCAAGGTCAGCACAACTACAGATTATTATTCCCATATGCTAAAAGACGCAGACGACATCTCGGCTGAGACGATCGCTGATGTGATGCTAAGGCACAAGGGAGCGTAATCCCCACCGACAAATATTTACCGCCCGACAGAAATAATAGATCTGTCGGGCGGTTTTTTCTACATACAGCAATATAAATATTTGAAACCTCCAAAGCCCCTATCAGCGCCGTTTGCCAAGAGCCAAAACCAAAAATAGTGCCCTAATAGTGCCCTGAAACCGAATTTTGACACAAAAAATCCCACCGCCGAATTTTATCGGCAGTGGGATTTCCCCGATTTTACGGGCTTTCATCAACGTGCGCCAGAAGGGACTCGAACCCCTTCCAAAATGCACATATTTGCCGTAAATACGCATATTTTTCAGGTCTGTGTGACCTCTGTGTGTGATTTTTCGCCGTCTGACGAAATGCTATTGATAAGCCCCGTGAAAAACGTGTCGATGACCGTCTGATACTTCTGCTCGTTTTCGGCACTAGTATGGGTATAAACAGATTTCATAATATTATCCGTTGACCATCCGCCCAGCTTTTGGATATAATCTGATGGAATGCCTAAATCGTTGAGCGTTGTAGCAAACTCGTGCCGCAGGGTATGAAATGTCATTTCAAGAACATATTCTTCTCTGAGCTTATTAAAACGTCTGCTTATAACATCATAGCTTAAAGGAACAATAAAATCAGTATCTTTGGTGTGCGGAACCGCCATTATAAGAGAGTGCAGATATTCAGGAAGTCTGTTTGTCCTTGTGCTCTGTTCAGTTTTAGTAACATCTCTGATGATATTCTTTCCGTCGATGTAGAGATTTACCCGATTTACGGATAAATATTTTCCATCCTCGGAAACATCCCTAAACTGTAAGCCTCTGACTTCACTTATTCTGAGCGACAGCCACATTGCAAGTAAACACGGCAGCTCTATATCCGAACCGATAACTGCTTTGAGAACCTGCTGTGCAGAAGGTATGCTCTTCTTTATTTTGCTTGCTGTCGGCAGCGTTATCCTTTTGAGATTGAGCTCGATATCCTGCATCGAAAGTGCACTTTTAAGCAATGCAAGTGCTGATTTTATCGACTTCCTTGAAAGCCGTTTTGCATCAAAATTGACTGCCCTTTGGATATCCGCCGCAGTAAGCTCGCTTAGCTTAGTATCACGAATAAGCTGAAGTCTTGCCTCTCTGATAGTCTTGTAGCCCTTGATAGTTGACGGCGAAAGAATGTTACTGCGAGAATCCATATAAGCACTTATCGCCTTGTATACTGTCATCTCGCTCGGTGCTTTGTAGATGCCCTTTTTGTATTCATCCGCCATTTTTAAGGCTTGCCATTCTGTCTCGGCCGTGAAGGACTTGACTATTCTTTTGCCTCTGTCATCATGCCCTGCAACGACCTGTACTCTGTAGTTTCCCGAAGGAAGTTGTTTTGCTTTCATGTATTACCCCTTTCTAAGAAAGGGCAAATGAAAGTAGCTTTTTCATACTTTCATTATACCACTATCCCGTTCTTTTGTAAACCCCATATCACGAATTTAACAGATCATTCAGAGTCAAATTGTTTATGTATAAAAAGCTGTCGAGCCTGCCAAAGGTGACATTCTCGGCAGTTTTATCATATTCCTTTAGTGTCCTGACGTGTACGCCGAGGGCATTCGCAAGCGCCTCGTCGCTAATTTCATTAAGCTGCTGAAAATATCGTATCTTGCACCATATCACCCGATAAAGCGGCAGTCTGTTTGTTGTCTTTCTATTCAAATGTTTTCTCCTCTCTAAAATATATTAAGTCCAAATCTTCGTACAGTTAAACATTGCAATCAAATCCTTTTTGTGATATACTATTTATAACGCTAATTATGGGAGGTGTACTATGAGCCGCTTTGATTTCTGCTCAATTATGCAGGTGATTTCTCAATATATTTCCGACGCCAAAGCCCCAAGCCAAACTGAGCTTGCCTATCTTCTTTTCAATCAGTTTGCTTTGAAGCATGATGATTTCGACTTCGACCAAGGCAGAGTCAACCGCTGGCTAAAGGGCAAGGACGCTGTCAGCCCTACTATCACACGTTTCTATTTGCAGGACGGTTATGCCGAATATCTTGCCGCTGACCTTGAAGAAAAGATATTCCCTTTGATGACTGATGTGAGCAAAGCCGTACAAGAAATATATTATTTGCTGATGAATGACATCGGCATTTCCGATACCAAGAAAAACGAATTAACCGAGTTATACCCTCCACAGAATCCCACCGATACAGCCGACTTTATCTCCGTTGTTCTTCTGTTCGGCATGGAGCGCAAATTTCAAAAGCGTGACACCAAACTGCTCACAAGCGGAATGCTTTCACCCGTTGCCGCTGACATCATAATGTCGGGCGCCGTACCTGCTCCATGAAAGCATTTCTGTGGTCGTGACAATGAAATATCTGAACTGCATACTTTACTTGAAAATCACAGTAAGATTTTCATAACCGGCATCGCAGGCATAGGCAAAAGCGAGTTTGTCAAAGCCTACGCTAAAATGCACCGAAAGGACTACACCAACATTCTGTTTTTCACCTACCCCGGGAGCCTGCAAGCGCTGATCGAGGACATAGATTTTGCCAACGATCTCCCGAGCGATGATAACACCACCCGTTTCAAAAAGCACAACCGCTTTCTTCGCTCACTTAAACCCGACACGCTGCTTATAATCGACAATTTTAACACCACCGCTGCTAACGAGCCACAGCTCGATGTTTTAATGAAATACGGCTGCAAAATTCTCTTTACAACTCGCAGCAGATTTGAGCTCAGCTATATCTACGAGCTGAACGAGATCACAGACCTTGAAAGCCTGATATCGCTCACAGCATATTTCTATACCAATACTCAAAATCAACGACCGACAGTAGAGAGCATAATTGAAACCGTCCACCGCCATACACTCTCGGTTGAACTCTCCGCAAGGCTTTTGCAGACTGGTATCCTTGAACCGAGCGAGATACTCGACAAGTTGATTGAAAGTGCAGCCGCCCCCGTATCGTCTGACAAAATATCAATCACCAAAGACGGACACACAAAAAAGGCGACATATCACAACCACATCAAAACACTTTTATCGCTGTTTTCCTTGAATGAAGAAATGCAAGCGGTAATGCGTTATGCTGCTTTCATTCCTGCCAGTGGCATTCGTGCCCGTCTTTTTGCAAAGCTGATAAGCCTTGAAAATATGGACGCTGTCAACGGCCTTACCGAGCTGGGCTTTATCCAAAATCCCGAAATGGACAAGATCACGCTGCACCCTCTTGTGCAGGAAACTATCGTTGCCGACCTGCACCCCGACACCGAGAATTGCCGACCACTGCTTGACAATATCCACCGAATCTGCTTGCAGCATGGTGTTGACATTCCTTATTATTCTGTGTTGTTTGCAATCACGGAAAATATAGCGGATAAAATAGTGATTTGTGATAAATCCGATTATCTGTTTTTTATCGAGAACTGCTTTGCTTAAATGGAAAAATACAGATACGCAAGCGGTATGAAAAAACTTGTTTCTGTGATGACTGATTTGCTTTCCGATGACACCCTCGGCACACAAAATGACCGTGCCTTGCTGCTCAATAATCAAGCCTCCTGTGAGGGTCTGCTGAACGGCAATTATCGAAAAGCGATAGAGCTTGAAAATCGTGCAATCAATATGTGTGAGCCGATAAGCAATCCCTTGCTTGCCACAAATCTGCACATGAATCTCGGCTATCTTTATCAAGCAAACAGTCAGCTTGCTCTTGCAAAACAAAGCATGGAAAAAGCTATGCAGATAATTGCAGAAGTAAACCAACCCACGCATGATGTAATTATCATGTCACGCAACTACGCCCGACTACTTGCAGAAACAGGCGATGTCAAAAGAGCAATCACAGCACTCCAAAAGTGCGCCGAGCTTGTCAAGGCGACAAACTCCGAACTGACCTCCGACTATGCCGACATTCTATTCGACATAGCCGTTATCACTTTGCAGTTAAGCGGCATTCAGACCGCCGAGCCGTATTTTATCAAGGCTTTCAAGATATATCGTGAGGTGCTTTCCGATGATGATCTGCGAGAGAAAGCCGAGCTTGCAGCAAAGTATTTGGGGCGTGCAGGCATAACGCAAATGCCGAAATATCTTGCGTTAGAATAGCATTTTATCTGCGGAGTTTTTTCTTAGGTATTGTTTTTGCAGGTGCAGTATTTTTTATCGTCATAGCCTTTTGCTGCAAAGCATATTCAATTCCTTTTCTTATGTATTCCTCACCCAGCCTGCCGGCACGAATCGAGATTGGCTTGCCATTCTTGTCAAGGTACATCGGGTGGCGGTAAGAAACCGTATTCCCTGCGACCCTGCACTCAACTCCGTATTCAGACTGAATAAAATGAATAACATCATTAAAGGTTTTGTTGTCCGGCTTGCCGACAGCAATCTTGATTATCTGCCGCAGATCGTCTTTGTAGCTCTGCTCACCACGCTTATGTATTTGCGTTTCGCCAAAGGTCAGCTTATCTTTTTGACGTGAAATGTCGTGATTGTAAAAGCTCTCACGCACCGAATTTGTAAAGCCGTATTCAAGGCATTTCTCCCCGAAATACTCCGACATATCATACAAATCCTTTTGGCTTCTACGGTAAGACTTGCCCGTAACCATATTGCAGTTACTAATCAGAAAATGCACATGAACGTGCGGAGTATCGGTATGCACCGCAAACAGCACCTCAAAACCCATGCTGTGTATGAACCGCTCAGCAAAGTCCTCTGCAATTTCAAAGGCTTGCTTGTAACTCACATTGTCATCGGGGTGAAAAGAAATTGACATTTTATGAGCGAGTATCGTGTTTCCCTTGTGTTTTGAATAACTCTTGCCGTTAAGCTTGCGGGTGACAAGAATGTTATTCGCAAAGTTATCCCGATCACAGCCGAGTGCGGTGTAAAGCCCCTCGGCTGTTTTCTTTATGCCTTGCTCGATCTGCTGCTTTTGCCGACCGAGCATATATGCCGCAGCGCTTTTCAGTGCCCCGACCGACTTGCAGGGCTTGTAGCTGACATTGACATTTCCAAACGGCATTACCCCTCCACAAGCGGCTTGTCAAGGAAAGCCGACAGCCTGTCCATCGTTGTGCAAAAACTTTTCTGATAATACCCGATTGCGAACTGCGCCTTTTCGCTCTGAAAAGTGTTAGCAAGATATGCAACTTGATTCAGATTCACGCCGATCTTCCGCAGCTCGTGCATTATCGCCTTTAGTTCATCATCAAAGCGGTACACCTTTATATTAGAGCCACGCACCAGCTTCATAAAAAATCTGTCTTGCTCAGACCGCTTGCCTTACGCTTCTTTTCAAAAGTAGCAAGCTCTTTCTCCGTAAGCCTTATGTTGAATTGTCTATCCCTGTTTCTATTCATTTACCCTCCTTACCCTCCGACGAAATCAAAGTCGATATCGTCGGCAGAAACGTTATTCTCATTTGTATTTGTTATATTTATCGTAGGTGCAGTTGCGTTATACGACATTACCATTTTAGAAAAGCAAGCCGCAAGAAAACTCGGCAGCACCTTCTCAACCGCTGATTCCACCGCCGCGACGATCTGCTCTACAAAGCGTTCCTCACGCTCTCTTGTTTCAAGGTATGGGTCATCTTTTATACGATAATAATTCTTGAAATACTCCGTCACAGCGACTGCAACCGCTTGGCTGTACGACTTGAATTTCTCCTTATCCATTCCTTGAAGATAATCCCATGCCTGTCTATCAAGAGGCTTATCTAGGTTGAAGCGCAGGGTAGTGCATTTGATATTGCTCATATTACCCCTCCTTTTTCAGCTGTTCGTAGGCAATAGTCTCATAGCCCTTCGCCGCTGCGCAGATGTCATCAATGATCGTCACGCGGCTCATGTCGTACTCGCCGAAGTTCTTGATAATGCAGCCACCGTCGCCCGCAACGTAAAGCCTCATCAGCTCGGGGTCGTACTCATACTTTGCAAGCGTCTGGAACAGCTCGCCGCAGTATTTTTTGATCGTTTCCGTAATACAGTTTAGATACTTCTCGGAAATATCCGCCTTGCCTGTGCGAATGACCTGCTCGATAATGCTCTCGTCTATCTTTGTGCAAAACCTGTCCATGACCGCATTTTTCGCTGCGATCACGCACTGATTTACGCCCAACTTTTCGGTGTAGCATTTGCTCTCGATCGGGCGCTTGTTGTTTATGAACATGATGTTCATCGTGCCGTTTCCGATGTCAGCAAGCAAGTTCACACCCGTCAGCTGCGAAAGCCTATCCACCACGGCAGGATACCCCTGCGGATAGATCGAACAGCCGACGATGTGCAGCTTGTATGCCACATCATTAAATGTGAATTTGACGCTTTTGTTCCTCATCATATACCTGCGGAAATCCTCACGTTGGGTCTTTACCCACGTCAGCGGCAGACCAGCTGCGATATGTACATTAGCCTCTGTTGTAAAAGTGCAGCGCAGTTCCTGTGCAATAGCTGCAAGTGTCAGCAAGTAGAAATCCTCGTCCATACTCTTGTCAGCAATGAATGCCTTGTGACCCTCACCGATACGGTAATACATTCCGTTGTATATCAGAATGTTACCGTCAAAGGTTGGCGCGGTCTTATACGCTGTAATGCCCGTCGGCATTATCGTATTCGCCGTCTTGATGTTTCCATAGCCGTGATCCACGCCTATGATCTTCGTTCCGTTTTTCAATTCTCTCATTGAGATCCCTCCGTTTCATGTTCCGACGGTTTTAGTATCGCTCTGATACCTCCCGTCAAGAATAATTATACCAGCGATCTCACGATTTGACATTGACTCAAAAATGACTGAAAAATGATTAATTTTTTGGCGTAAAATTCTTACTGATACCAAAAAATTGCGCGGCGCATACGCGCCTGAAATCAATTTGCAGAAAAATGGTATGAAAAATATACACAAAAAAACAGCGATACCGAACATAGTGCGTTTTGGTATCGCTGTTATGCGTTTATATTCGATTTTGCTGTCAGCCGCGAAAATCGCGCGGCAAAACATTTCATGCTGCGTAAATGGCAGCATAGGCAGGTAGCACCGCTGGCTATACAAACCCCGACTTTAGGCGGGCTTTGCATAGTCTGTGCGGTACTACCTGCTCAGAGGGAGTGCCCTCCGAGACCTCCCCGATGCTGAGCATACGCTCGGGAAGGAAAAAGGCTTCTGCTGGGGTGTGTGCAGAAGCCTTTCTTGATATCATTTAGTATGAATTCATATAACTATATCAGCTAAATACAACAGTCTTATCATTTGAAAAAACATCAAAAGACTTGTTGATTTCTCCAAGCAGTTCATTAAATCCAGTATTGAGAGTATCATTAATATATGCCTCTCTTGCTTTAGGCTTGTTAATAAGACTCCATTTTAATTGTCTATAAGAATTAGCCATTGAGGATACTAATCGTCAGATTCATCTGAAATGATATCAGCAGAATTAAAAACGATCGGAAGAATATTATCAAATCGATGCTCAAGCTCATCTAAATCTAATACCCTTTTATGACTGTCTTTCTCGGATGTTTTATCTTCCTCTTTTTTCTTTAATAGTGCTTGAATATCATCCTCGGCTTTTGATAAAAATTCTTTTTGCTCTTCATTTCCAAATCTAATAACTTTAGAATAGTTTTTACTATCCTTAATTGAGTGGTCAAGTGATGATAATGATTCTTTAGTAGTACACTGATTTTCTATCATCAGTTTATAAAGATATGCATCAGCATTCATAGGATCATGATTTAATACTTGCTCACAAAAATCATCGGCACGGTCAAACTCACCATCCTCAAGAAACAGCTCTATTCTTTTCAGAAGAGGATCTGTATCAAATTGTGTTGTATTATTAGCCATTGTATATGGTGTCGTAAGAATAACTGTCTGTTCAGTATGCAATACTTTCCTTATCCCACGTATAACATCGTTTATAAACCCGATCTTACTCATATCCTGGGCCTGCAAATGAGAAAACTCCTCAGGCAGATCATAAGCATCCATATCTTTATAGCAAGAAATCAGAAGCTTTGAATAATCGTTTTTTACGATATTTAAGTATCGGTTCCATTCGTTTTTGACCCATATCGCATTGAAGTATTCAGGCTTTGACCCTATAACAAGCATTACCTTTGAAGAATTAAGAGCTGCAAAAATATAGGGCTCATATTCCTGACCAAGCTTGTCTTCAAGAGTTATTGCTGAGTAGAATACCTTGAACCCTTCCTGTGTCAGTTGATGATATATTTCATTTGCAATAACACTGTCTTTTGTTCGCTTCCCATTTTCGTCAGATTCCTTGTAGCAAAGGAAGACATCAAATGGATCCTCCTTATGAACTATAGACAAAATGTTCTTCTGCAGCTTGTCAATAAATAATGCTTCTCGTTCATAAATAGTTTTCTGAGAGTTGTCGGCATACACTAACGCTGCTTGATAATCTATATCAGACATTATAGATTCAAGTTGAGTACGATGGCAGGTAGGTCTCTTTTTTTAGTAATGGGATCTTCGACATATTCGATGCCATACTTACATAGTACTATACCCCAGTAAGCTTCAGCTTCATTCGGATTAGCAGATACTATCTTTTCGTATAGATCCTGAGCTTTATCAAACTCACTTTTCATTCGGAGATTATTTGCCCTGTTAAAGTTGTTTGCCAGAATGTCATCGTGTTTTTTAGGTATAGTCTGATTGGTTCCGCAGTACTAGCATTCACAGACTGTCATTCCGTCAGTGACCTCCAACGATCCACCGCACATTTTGCATTTTAAGATCATCTTCTCACCTTCTCTTACTACCCCTGCAAGCTGTATTTCTGTCGTCCAAAGCAGATTGGGTCTGAATAATAAGCTGGCTGATATCCTCGCTGCCTGACAGCACTGCCTTTTCAAGCTCTGCAAGTACGGAGCCCAGTTTCTGCTCCTCGGCAGCTATCGCAGGTGAGCTAACAGGGTCGCTGAATCTGATGTTCTCAGCGAGAGCTTCAAGCTGTTTTTTCAAGGAAGCATCGCCTGTTTTATTGGTGAGCTTCTCCGACCTTGATCTGAGGTCCATCATAAGTGATGTATCGGGCTTTACAGCTGCTTCGATTTTCTCGACCTCTTCTCTTGCGGCTGCCGCAGAGACACTGCAAGCCAAAGCTGCACCAAGAACTATAATGCAAAGCACAAGTGACAGCCACGCAGGTATCGGAACATACCCCAGCGGAATCAGTGCAAGGCTTATTGTTGTCTGTATACCAAGATACATATAGCCTACCCGCATTATTGGGAAGCCCAGCACCTTGCTCTTCAGATCATTTTTGCCGTCAAATGCGACCTTGAATATCGGGAACTGGAGAGCTATCGCAATTACTTCAGCGGCATAAGCTATCCAGAAGGACGCTCCCTTGGGGAATGGAATGATAAATGCATAGGCACTGAATACTACAAACACTATTGCAAGGACTGCTATCGCTTTTTTACGCATGGTCATTCTCCTCTCTTAGTTCCGCAGTCGGGGCAGAAGCCGCTGCTTATTCCTTTATGACCGCAGTTAGGGCAGTCCCATGTTGAGGGTTCTGCTGGCTTTGGGTTGCCGCAGTTTGGACAGAACTTAGACGTTATATCCTTAGTACCGCAGTTCGGGCATATCCAGCCTGTGGGCTTTTCTGGCTTGGGAGAGCCGCAGTCGGGACAGAACTTGCTTGTTATTCCTTTTGTTCCGCAGTTGGGACAATCCCATCTGTCTGCCGACAAAGGTGCAGGCTTTGGTTTTCCGCAGTCAGGGCAGAACTTTGATGTGATGTTTTTCTGACCGCATTCACAGTTCCATGTATCACCCGTTGCTGAGATAGTCTCACCGATAGCCGTGCCCATGCCCTGTGCATTCTGGGCAACAGGGTTCAGAGCTTCCTTAGTCATACCCATAACGCTACCCATAGCTCCGAGAGTTACTCCAAGACCTGCGATGTCACCAAATCCGCCGCCTGCTCCGCCGCTCTTGCCGATGCCTTCCATAGCCGCAAGGCCGACCTCACGGGCTGTCTCCTGCTGATAGGTGTAGCCCTTCATACGCATTTCGGCAGCCTCAGCCTCAGCTTTGAGCTTGTATGCCTCGGCCTCGCCCTGTGCACCAATGACTTTCATCTTTGCAGCTGTCTGAGCTTCAACAGTCTGACGCTCTGCACTTGCTTCGGCCTCAGCCTTTCTGATCTGCTCTTCACGGACTTTGAGGAACAGGTCTGCGTGCTGCTGTTTGAGCCTCTTGAAGTTCGGGTCATCGTCGGGCGTTACTATTGTTGTGACGAAAAACTCGGGCATAAAGAGACCGTAATCGGCAAGGTTCTCGTTTATGGTGATGCATAATTGGTTTGAGATAGTTTCAAGGTGCTCATCAACTTCAAGAATATTGATATTGTTTTCCTTGATTATCCTTGCAAGGTGGCTTTTCACCTTAGTCATTATCATAGCACGGAACTTTGCTATAGTCGGCTTCATTCCGTAAACGCCGTCAATGACATCGGCCTGCGTAAACTCGCTTGCGGTGCCGACAAGCTTGATAAGAAGCTTCCTCGAGTCCTCGACACGCAGGTTGAACTGACCGCTTGCACCTATCTCGATAGGCAGGCCTGTTGCCGTGTCAAAGAAACGCACCTTGCTGTCAGTGCCCCATTTAATACCCATCTGAGTGGTCTTGTTGATAAAGTAGACCTCGCTGTGGAAAATCGTATCAGCGTTGGTTGGGAGCTTATACAGGTTTTCAAGTATCGGAAGATTTTGTGTTGCAAGAGTGTAGCGTCCTGCTCCGAACAGATCAAGTGCCTGACCATCGCGGAAGAACACAGCCTCCTGCGATTCATGAACGATAAGCTGCGAACCGAGATTGAAATCCTCGATCGGGTGCTTCCAAACAAAGGTCTGGTTGTCGCCTTCGTATTTGATGACGCTGGCAAGGCCTTTGTTTTTCTCGGCTTCTTTAGCAACAGCCTTCTGTACATCAATTTCGGTATCGCAGAGCGGGCATGTGTATGTATCCGCATTCTTATCCGCACTCAGCTCACAGGAGCAGCTTGGACAATGGAACTGAACAAGTGCAGCCATATTGTTGTATGTATTGATTTTCTCATGACATACGGGACACTTAGCATCACTGCCCTTAGACTGGTCAAAAATGACCATATTTCCACAGTGAGGGCAAAGCCTTGAACTCATTTTTTCAGTTTTAACATCAATAACATGACCGCAGACACAATCAACTTTTTTCTTTGCAAAAAAGCCTGATTTGGCCTCAGTATACCGCCCGCACTTCGGGCATTCTATTACGAATTTGGACATAGGTATCAACTCCTTGTTGTCTTATTGTTTTGCGTTCAGGTTTTATGATCTTTCATCTTTTTACGTAGCATTTTCAATATTGACACACTATCAGATTAGCGAAGAATCATATAAAAAAGAATGGGTAATAGTATAACACACAAAAACGCTATACTTGAATATACTGTGGATTTAATCATTAGATTATTTATCTTTTCTTGACACTTTTCTATCATTTCAGCAGAGTCTTTATAGTCTTTCAATTCCTTAAACTCTTCCGCTGCTTTTTGATAATCAGTTTCCTCTACTGCTGAATTCATATGTTGCACGGCTTTGTTATACCTATCTTCTATAGCCCCAGCTTCGCAAGCCTTTAATCTTTCAGCAGAATCTTTATAGTCTTTAAGACTCTTAAATTCTTCTGCTGCTTTTTGATAATCACCCTTTTCCATGCGAACGACGGCGGTATAATACAGATCATTTTTGATCTCATTATCTCTATTTTTACGTTTTCTGTATTCTGTTAAAACTTTAGCCATACGGCTAATCAAATGCTTTTTATCTGCAGTTTCTTTGATTTTTAGAAGCTCTTCTTTATATTGTTCATCTGCATATCTAATTGCTTTTTCAAAATCCTTTGAATTACTTAAATCGATACACACATTGTTAATATCATTAGTACCCAGCTTTGCCATAAGCAGATAGAAATAAGCCTGAGCGCACTCAGGGTCCTGGTCGAGGACTCTGTTGCAGTAGTCTTTTGCATTATCCCAGTCGCCGTCTTCGAGGAACAGAGCTGCACGTTTAAGCAGTGGAGCAGTTGAAGCATTCGCTGTCTGGACAACCGTCTCCTTGATGACTACCTGCTTAGGCTCTTCCTTGGCGATCTTGGTGATGCCCCTGATAAGATCCTGCATAGCACCAAGCTTATTCATATCCTGTGACTGCTTGGTAGTCAGCATTGCAGGCAGATCTTCAGGGTCAATATTCGAATAGCAAGGAATAAGCACCTTTGAGGTGTCCTTCTGAGCAAGCCTTGAAAATCTTGCCCACTCATTCTTCACCCATACAGACTCCACATATTCAAGCTTGGTCGTGACAACAAGCATCACCTTTGCAGATTTCAAAGCCGCAAAGATATATGGTTCATAGTCAACTCCAAGTTTGTCTTCCAGAGTGATTCGGGAAAAGAACACTTTCAGCCCATTTTGCGTCAGCTTATCGTATATCTCCTGTGCTAGAACGCTGTCTGGAGTTCTCTCTTTGTTTTCGTCTGTTTCCTTGTAGCAGATGAAGACGTCATAAGGCTTTTCATTTTTTACCACAGCAAGGATTTTCTGCTGCAAAACATCAATAGCTTTTGCTTCTTTCTCATAGACAGTCTTTGCTACACTATCAGCATTCTTGACAGCAGACAAGTAGTCGGAGTCGTTGAGAATAGATTCATAGGCCGTTCTGTGACAGGTCGGTATTTTGTTTCCTGTCAACGGATCCTCTACATACTCAATACCATACTTGCACAGACACAAACCCCAATAAGCCTCGGCTTCTGTGGGAAATTCCGAGACTATATTCTGGTATATACCTTCTGCACCATCGAAATCGCATTTGAATCTCAGGCGGTGTGCTCTGTTGAACAAGTTGATCTTCTTTTCGTTATCAAAGGCAGGGAGAGTCTGTTCTGTTCCGCAGTACTCACATTCACAGACTGTCATTCCGTCTGTGACTTCTAACGAACCTCCGCACATTTTGCACTTGAACACTGGCATGATGATTAATCCTTTCGTTATTTAAGTATATCCTCATATTCTTCTTTTAGATCTTTCTCTTTTTTTGCAAGATCAGACAATAAGTATTCGATTTCTTGCTTTCTTTTCTTTGAGAAAACTCCTAAATGCTTTAATTCTTCATAAAGGTTCTTTCTATCGCTGGATATTTCTTTTATTTTTCTTTCGTACTCTTCATTTCTAGCTATTTTTTTCAATCTAGTTTTAGCTCTGCTTTTTAGTTCTTCAGAGTTTTTATATGTTCCTGTTTCTTCCAAGATTGAGATTGCACTATTAAGTGATTCAACATCATCATTTCTTAGTAGTTGATTTGCTTTTTGATATTTACTTTCATTGTTTTTTACAGCATCAAATCTTTCGTTTTTTAACTTTTTGATTTGAGTTAGATCCATATAATCTTCAAGATCCTTGAAGCGCTGTTCTACATAATCCAAATCGTTAGTATAATATGTAGTTTGAACCAGCCTCAAAAGAATGTTGTACATATTTTCAGTACACTTTGGAATCATTTCATTCTTTTTTTCACAAAGCTCAAGATTTTCAAACTTTGTTCTTATATCTTTATATTCATCATATTTGGAAGCCGAGTTATATGCATCTGTTGTCAAATTAAATAAAGAACTGTTAAGAAAAGTTTTGATTCTTACTTTGTAGTCATCATCAGCGAATCTATATGCCTTTTTGTAGTTGTTATTATTACTATAATCAACGGCAATCTCACCCAGTTCTTCTTCAGAGGATACTTCAAGATGAGCCTGTAGCTTTCCTATATAAGCTCTGGCTTCCTCGACATCTTCATTAAGAATCTGTTCAAAGAAATTGTCCGCTGCATCCCAATCCTTGTCTTCAAGTGCGAGCTTTCCCCTTTTGATAAGGTTTTCTATATTGGACGAATTGGTTTTCACTACAGTTTCTTTTACAGCTTCCTGTTTTGGCTCTTCCTTAGCAATCTTTGTGATACCTCTGATAAGATCCTGCATAAAGCCGAGCTTTGACATATCTTGTGCCTGGAACATTGACAAAGCGTCGGGCAGATCGTAAGGGTCCATATCCTTGTATGCAGGGATAAGAGTAAGGCTTCTGTCCTCGTTCATAAGCATAAGATAACGGCTCCACTCGTTCTTGACCCACACAGCGTTGAAGTATTCGGGCTTAGTTCCCACAACTACCATCACCTTCGCTGAATTCAGGGCAGCAAAAATGTAGGGCTCATACTCTGAACCCAGCTTTGATTCAAGCGTTATTCTCGAGAAGAACACCTTAAAGCCCTCACGCTCCAGCTGATAATAAAGCTCCTGAGCGAGAACGCTGTCCTGAGTACGCTTGCCGTTTTCATCAGTCTCCTTGTAGCAGATGAAAACGTC
>DGRP01000071.1 GCA_002391065.1 Ruminococcus sp. UBA4385
TGAGTATATTCACGATACATTCCATATTACCACTATATTTTTCAGCTTTTTGAACTATACTTCTCGTTACTACTATTTCCACCAAAATCTATTTCGTCAATAGTACCATCACGAGTTACTACAAAATACATATATTTTTTATCCGTTATTTTATAATCGTATCTATTACCATACGATTAACGCAAACATGAAAAAAGCTGTGCAGTTTTAGCTGCACAGCTTTGCTATTTAGTCTAATAATTCATAATTTATGTCATTTGCTATTGCGTATTTGTGTGCTGCTGAGTTTTTGTAACAGTAAATAGTAAATTCAAATCTGACCTCAGAAGGCTCATTGTAACTTCCAAAGGCGTAATCACCTATTTCCTTAACGCTCTTAGGAATATATACAGATTTTAGGGAATAGCAATCAAAAAAAGCATGATTTCCTATTGTACTTACTCCATCGGGTATTACTACATTAGTTAAATCCTCGCAGCCCCAACAAAGCGAATCAGATATTTCGGAACAACCATTAGGAATTTTTAATTCTTTTATGCTTTTGCAATTGCTAAATGCTCCTTTTCTGATTACCATTACAGATTCGGGTATATCAAGAGATTTAATACTACAGCAACTGTCAAATGCATTGTCTCCAATTTTATTTATACCATTTGGAATATTAATGCTTTCGAGCGAAGTACATCCTTGAAATGCACCTGAGCCAATTTCCTGTATTCCATTTTCAATAGTAATAGATTTCAGATTTGGACACATTCCAAAAGCTGCGTACGGAAACTCATTATATTCCTCCACCTCCCAAGCATCACCTGCATCAAGATCCGCAATAGATCCGCGTTCAATTGTTACCACCTTCATTCCGTTAATTTCACTTGGGATAACAATATCGACAATTCTTTCTATATCATAATCCCTCTTATTTATTCCACTAATAGAAATTCCCGAAGCTTCAAGATCAAGTGGATCGGCATACCAATAATCTGTTTGAAATTTCGAGATTTCATGATTGCTTTCATTAGTACTACCTTCAGAACTTGTATTATTTCCTGATACATTATCATAAGGCTGTTCCCCATTATCCCCCTCATACTCTGCATTATTTGCTGTGCCCTCATCATAATATTCTATCACCTGTTGGGCAGGCTGAGCAGCCTGTCCCTGCTGCTGCGTGGGCTGAGTAGTTCGTGTATTACCTTGATTCGTGTTCGTGGGGCGTTCCTCTGCCTGCGAAGACGATACGTCAACGGCAATAGTGCTCTCTGTTTCGTCCGTATTTCTTACATCTATCAGATCGGGGTCCCAATCCTTGCGTGAATCAATTGAAGACGCATCGCTTATCATTATCGAGGAGCTGTCTGCCGTCCGTATATCTCCCTTATGGATATTTCCGCTGCGGTCAGACAGAGTAGTGTAAATGCCGACACCTCCGCCTATCATTATGCCTGCCGCTATCAGAGCACCGATCTTACCCGAAACAGCCGACACCGCTGCTCCCGAGATCGCTCCGCCAGCCGCTGTAGTCACCACAGGGGCTGCGGCCTTGAGCTTCGACTCCGAAACAACGATATTGAGTATAACAGGAATAGGCACAGCACAGAGCGTAACTCCGCCTTTTTGCAGTGCTTTAAGCTTGCGTTCCATATACTTTCTTGCAAGGCTCAATCGGGATTTTATTGTGTTTTCGCTGACTCCCGCCTGCTCTGCTATCTCGCTGATAGAGTTGTTTTTGTAGTAAAACAGGTAGATCGCATCACGCTGATCGGGATTAAGAGAGTTTATCGTGTCAGCGAGAATTTGCTTTATATCCTCGTTCTCAGCGTAATCCTCGGGGAGCATTATGGTATCTCCGTTATACTCGGCGGTCTCGGAATAGGCAACGTCAAGAGCGTCGTTCTGCTCGTCGCCCTCGTCGGAGGAGAAGTCAACTCTTGCGTGCTTCTGCTCCTTTTTCTTCATTGTGTAGACCTTATTTTTTGCGATCGTATGCAGCCAGGTCGAGAAAAATGCGTTGCTTTTAAGATCGCCTATGTGCTCAATAGCCTCAACAAAGCTGTCAGACACGATGTCCTCCGCATCATTTCTGTCAGCACCGAGCTTTATCACATACTTCAACAGCTTTTCGCTGTACTCACGATACAGCAGATCAAAAGCCGACATATCACCGCTTTTGGCCTTTTCTACTATCTCCTCGACTGTTTTATTTGCCATTTTTCTCACCTGCCTCTGTACTGTATTTCTTTTTCAGGTCATCAAGCATACCTTTCCTTGACATATACTCCAGAATGACCCTTATCAGCTCATCGAGTGTCATCATATCAGCCTCCTATTGACATGGTTTTGTTTGTCTTAGGTGTTAGACACTTTACAGGCGGCTGAGGTTTAATGCGAATTGTAAACATTGTGTTAAGTCTGAATTAGATACAATTATAGCATAAATTTAATCTGTTTGCAAGATATGCAGGCAATATAAGTCATATATTATCAACCAACATTGTAATATTCAGAGTAGGTCTTGTATGTAATGCCAAGATCATTCATTATATTTGCATAAGGCTCTGTTACGCTGTCGCCTTCAAATACAAATTCATATTTGAAGTCATAGTCATAGGGAATCGCTTCTATTTCCTTTTCGGGATTGCTGCGGTCAACGTACCTTGTAATATAACCGAATGACTTTGATGCTATCAGGTTTCCGTTTGAATACACATCAAGATCATCAATGCTGATATTATAGGTTATACCCTTGAAGCCGCTTTTTATACTGCAAAGCACGTGCAGAGCACCGTCATTATCCCAGTATGCCTGAAGTGCTTTAAGTGTAACCAGATTGTTGCTGACAAGGTGTGTTTTATCTGCGGAATCAAAATAGTTTTTTCCAAACAGCTGATCTCTTGCAACAGCCTTCAGCTCCTGATTATCATAGTTGTTCCAGTTATAGTAGAAGCTATCCTCGCTGAGCCCCGAAAGCTCGACCAGAGTTGATGTGTCTATGCCGTATTTGTCAAGTACATACTGCATATCCTCATATATGTTCTTATCCGCTGAGGGCATTTTTTTCTCCATAGCTTCGTACAAAGTCTCTGCCATTTCTTCCGTGCTCATTCCGCCGAAATAATCCACTGTTTCAGGTGCTTGCTCGGCGGTCTCCTTTGCAGGAGCCTTTTCTATTTTGGGCTCAGCAGCTTTTTCTTTGTCGGCTTTCTCCTTATCCGATTTTTTATTATCCTCTCGTATAGCTGATGATACTGAAAGCATAACGGTATC
Organism: Ruminococcus sp. UBA4385; assembly: GCA_002391065.1. Next base: position 3,265 of record DGRP01000071.1, read on the forward strand.
GCTCATGGTTTTCTTATCGTTATCGGAGAGCTTCGGTGCTGCAGTTTCCTTTACTGCTGCTGCAACAGCAGGCTCGGCTTCTTTTGATACTGCTGTGACCTTCTTTTCCGATATCTCAGGATTATTCTCCGAGCACGCACAAAGTGCAGCGGTCATTGTCAGTGATAAGATGATAGCAATTATTTTTTTCATAGTGTTTACCTCCATGGTGTTTTTTTGCTTACACCTATTAGAGCGATACAGTCAAGGAAAAGTTTAGGACATTTCGTAAACGATATATTAACATATAATAAACTCAATAAACAACAAACAGCTGTGCAGTTTTTGGCTGCACAGCTGAGCTTGTTGCAAAAGTTCTTTTAAAATGGGTCTGGGGCCATTTCGGGTTGTCGCAAAATAAGTAATTTTGACAATGGCAAAGAGCTTGCCGAATGTGCTCACCTGAATATTAAACTCGTTATCCTCTTTTTTCGTCTGCATATATAGGCTTTTTAATAGTATTCGTAGTTTATGTTGTGCTCTTTAGCGTAAGTCTCAGCGTAAGACCCCTTTTTGCATTTTATGATGAGGTCGGGAGAGCATTCAGTAAATACATCTTCTCCAAAACTTTTTACACTTTCAGGTATTGTAATGCTTGTTAAACTCGTGCATGCCAAAAATGCTTTCTTGCCTATTTCTTCAACACTATTCGGTATTGTAATGCTCTTAAGACTTTCACAACAAGAAAAAGTATGCTCTTTAATCTCAGTGATTCCATAAGGAAGAATAATACTTTCTAAGTTATCACAGCTGCTAAAAGCCTCAACTCCTATTTGTATAACACTATCCGGAATATCAATTCTTTTTAAGCTATCACAGTCAAGAAAAGCGCTTCCTTCTATTTGTGTAACGCTATTTGGTATTTTGATACTCTGCAGCTTCATACATCTCCCAAATACGGAATCACAAATTATAGTAACGTTTTCTGGTATATTGATTTTTTGCAGCTTTAAACACCAATAAAATGCAGAATCACCAATGAACTCTATTGTATCGGGAAGTGTTATACTGTCAATATAGTCGAAGCTATGAAAGGCACTAGGTCCGATGCCTCTTACAATGTGTCCGTCGATCATTTCAGGAATAACAAGATCTGTCGGCCCATCAACAGCTTTCGGCATTTCTACATAATCAGCACTGATGATAATAACTGTACCATCATCCGAATACTCTAATTCCAGATATGGCAGAATTGAACTGTCAATACCCACATCATCTTTCTCAGAATCGGTATTTGCCTTACCATTATCCGAATTACTGTTATTGTTATTTGTGTTTGTATTTGGTTTTGAATTTTGGTTTGTACTGGTGTTTTGACTTGTATTAATATTTTGAGAGGGTTCATTGCCTTCTGTGTCTTCTTCTGTTTCCCCATTATCAGTATACACTACTTGTCCGCCCTGCGTCGGCTGAGTATTCCCTGTCGGGGTCTGCACATCGGCTGTGCTTGACTCTTCCGTCTTCGGGGGCTCTGGCTCGACCTCACTTTCCTCCTTATAGACAAGCTGCACGTCCCTCTGCTGATACTTTCTAAGGTCGGGATTCCAGTCCCTTTGGCTGTCGGGAAGCTGCTTTGAACTGTCAACCATACTGCTGTCGGAGAGCTTAGGCTTTTTATGTATTTTATCCGCATTTTTGCTGTAATGGAAATACACGCCTGTGCCTGCACCAAGCATAACAGCCGCGGCAATAACAGCACCGATCTTTCCCGAAATAGCCGACACAGCCGCACCCGAGGCTGCTCCCCCTGCCATAGTTGAGGCTGCCGCTGTGCTCGTCACAGCACCTGCGGCCTTTAGCTTTGACTCCTTGACAAGCACTCCAAGCAGAACAGGTATCGGCACAAAACTGAACGCATAGCCCTTCTTGATAAGAGCCTCGCACTTTTTGGAAAGTGCTTTTCTGCCATTGTTGAGCCTTGACTTTACTGTACCTACAGGCACATTCATTTCTTCTGCAATTTCATTCAGCGATTTATTCTCATAGTAGAACATAAAGATAGAATCCCTGTGTTCGGGCTTGAGCTCGTTTACCGTGTCAGCAAGGATCTGCTTTATCTCCTCGTTCTCGGCATAGTCATGAGGCAGCTTCACGCTATCGTCACAGTTGAAATCGGCTGCCTCGGTTGCGAGAATATCAAGCTCATCATTCTGCATATCATCATCAGCGGAGTTGAAGCTTACTCGTCCGTGACGCTGTTCCCTGCCCGTCTTTGCATAGACCTTTCTTTTTGCAATTGAATGAAGCCATGTGCTGAACGCAGAATCGTTCTCCAAATCCTCTATGTGCTCCATAGCCTCAGCGAAGGTATCAGCCACGATGTCCTCGGCATCAAGCTCGGTGATGTTCATTCTCATAACGAATCTTTTTATCTGCTCACTGTATTCAGCATACAGCTCCCCGAACGCAGACTTGTCGCCTGACTTTGTCTTGCCGACGAGCTCCTTTGTGAGTTCACTTTTCGTCATCACATTCTCCTACTTTCGTATGGTATTTTTCTTTGAGATCTTCAAGCATTCCTTTTTCGTCCATGTATTTCAATACTGCTCTTATAAGCTCATCAAGTGTCGTTTTGGTGTCGTTTCTTTGTTCATTCATAATTATATCCTTGACTTTACTGTACGGAGGAGGTAATTCATTATCTGTATGTTTGTTGAATCGGTATAATGAATACCGTCATACGAATCGTATCCTCTGAGCATCATGTCTCCGCAGCAATCAAGATACCTGTTTGCAGAAAACAATGCTTTCATTCCTGAGTTAAACTTTTTAACTGCTGCATTTGTTGTTCCTGTTCCATTTCTGTTTCTGTCAACACGGCAGCCGTCAAATACAGGATTTACTGACATGAAGAAAAATGAATGTCTGCTATATGCGGAGCTGTTTATTATCCCGTTATAAAGGGACTTGTACTTATCGTAGTTTTCAAGGTCATTTATACCGTGATTGAATACTACGATATATTTCTTGTCCGACCGGCCTAAGCAGCCTTTAAGCTTCGGTACTGCGGTGTTTTTCAGCCAGTCATAGCCGCTGCCTGACAAAGCTATGAATGTGGTCTTACTGTACTGCGAGGTTATATTTGAGGTTCTGCTCATATACTCATATCTTGAATCGCCTACAAGTATAATACCGTCATAGCCGCCGAAGCTGTAATTCTTATAAGAACCGGCCGCTTGCGGATAATATCCCGATGTGCGTGCCTCTGCAATGCTGCTGAGATTTGACTCGTTTTCGTTTATCTGGTTCTGGGTGCTGTAGGTAGTATTAAAGCTTATAGCTGCTACCTTGAATCTGTACGCGGTCTTCTGGCTGCCCTTAAAGCTGTAGCTGCGTGTGTCGCCCGACTTTATCGTTTTGATGTAGGACCAGTTGGACCATTTGCCGAAATTGTATCTTCTCGACATATATATGCGGTAGCCGTCGGCACCGTTTTTGGGGGCGTTCCAGGTAAGCCTTACAGTGTTGTTCGTTACAGATGTGCTGACACCGCTTACAGGGTCAGGAGTAGGAACAACGTCCATTGTTTTATAGTCAGTGAAATACTGAGTTTTTATACCGTTCGGCTGTGTCAGAGATACGTAGCATCTCATAGCATATCTCTGTTTTACATGAGGCTGACTGATAGAGGTCACGGAGTAGGTGGTATCGCCGATCGTTTTAAGCAGCTTATACGAGCCATTTACTACCTTTGCAGCCTGATATCCCGATACCTTATAGTTTGTTTTACATAGTGTGAAGTTGTTTTTTACATCGCTGCACCTAAGCTGAGTTGCTCCGTTCTGAGAATTATACCATACCCTGAAATTCACCTTAGCATGATAGTTCTTAAAGCTGAACGATTTTGTGTTTCCCTTGGTATTCCCGTTGTAGGGAGTGATCTTAAAGTTATAGGTAGTATCGCTGAATCCGTAAAAGTCATAATACAGGTTTGATGTTGTTACCGATTTGTAGCTGCTTTCACTTTGTTTCTTATACTCTACCTTGTACTTTGTTGCATAGCTTGAACGTTTCCATCTGATGGTCGTGTATGAAGGGGTCACTATGCAGGTGTCGAGTGTGATGCTGCCTGGGTATGCTGCTGCTTCTGCGTTTATGTTCCGAGCAAATATGCAGACAAGAAGCATTGCGAATGAACATAATGCTATTACGACATTTAGTGTGGCTGATTTGAGATTGTGTTTCATGATTGATCCTCCTTATAATATTAGAGCATTAAAAAGCTCTTATATATTAGAGAGATCAAAAGGGCAAAAGGTTCACTTTTTTGAAAAAATTTCCTGATTATATTTTACCACATACAAGGTGTAATTTCAATCCTGAAAATAACTGAAATGAAAACGGCTTCGCCCATTATGAACGATAGCCGTTTTCTATATTATTCTGTTCTACACAAGAGCTCTTACATACGGAATATATTTAAGAAGTCTGACTACGATAACCGTTACTGTAAATGTCCCGACTGCTATGCCAAACACTGCGAGCACTCCGCCGTGCTCATAAGCGTTGAAGCCCTGTACCGCAAAGATGTATCTGAGCACCGCCATGTGCAGAATGAACACTCCGAAAGAGCATTTTTCGATCTCTGCACAAAGCCTGTCAAGAACTTTTATCTCTTTGCCCTTACTGTTTCTGAACAGGCTGAACAAGCACACAGTACCTATCACAAGTAAAGGGAACGAATATGACGAAACTATCTCTTTATATAAAACCGGCTTATCCCCTAAAATACTCCACTGCAGAAGCAGTACTGTACCGCCTGCACAGCTTACCGCCCCTGAAAGTGCCACTGTAAACGGTATCTTTAAAAGCCCCTTGTTCACCGCATAGCCTGCAAACAAAAACAGAGGAAACACCTTTGATACATATATCACTATCCTCAGATCAGGAGCGCCGATTTCTGAATAACTGTCATCACCTGAAATATTACTTACAATGCTACCCATATCACTCTTGAATATTTCATGCATAAATGGCAGAACACTCAGGAACACGAATATAAGCCCCATCAGATACAGAAGAGTTTTTCTGTCGATGATTTTTGTTACAGCTCTGTAGGCAGGCATCATCAGGTAAATTGCAATCAGCAGATACAAATACCACATATGCTTCCAGCTGAAGCTGTAAAGTACACTCACCCACGTAAAATCCAGTACCTGTCCGAGATCAAAGTCCTTATCTATCAGCAGAGCATCAAAGCATTTGAACAAAAAGGTGTATATCACCAATGCAAGCACTACTCTGAGTATCAGCTTTGAGAACAGCTTTTTTAGCCCCAGTTCCCTGTTCTCATCAAGCAGAAGTGCTCCCGTTGCCATTACAAAGCAGGGTACCGCCCATATTGTCAGTGTCCTGACCGAAACCAAAAGCTTTGACAATGCAGGTTCACCCTTAAAGCTCTCAACCGAAAGTGTAATAGTGTGAAGAAACACTATCATAAAGCAAGCCAGTGCTTTATGCCTGCTCAGATATAGTATTCTGCCCTTACTCAAAAGAACAGCTCCACATCGTCACCTATGCAGCCTTCATCGTCGTTCTGCACTACAGGTGCAGGCTCGGGCTCAACATAGGCATCTGTTTCCGGAGGTATATACTCAGTCTGGGGCTCGGTATATACGATCTGAACTGTAGTTGTTGCGGCGGCTTCGGTGTTAGTTGTTGTGGTAGTAGTGGTCTCCTCTTCGGGAGCTGCCGTAGTAGTTGTGGTGGTTGTGGTAGTTGTAGTGGTTGTGGTGGTTGTGGTCTCCGACTCGGAGCTTTCTGCTGATGAGCTCTCTATCTCGGAAGCAGCCTCAGAGGACGAGCTCTCAACAGCTGATGAGCTGTCAGCCTTGCTGCTTGAATTTGTGTCTGTTCCGCAGCCTGCTAGCAGCAGACTGCAAAACAGCAGAGTTACAAGTATCTTCTTCATAATTTTCCTCCTGACGTAAACCGTCCTTGATATGTCAGTCAACAGCGACCTTACCGCTGCCGTTTCCGTAGTTGCTGTATGGCCAGGTCTTTGACTGCCCGTAGGTTATGCAGTAGCCATCGCCCTTTCTCTCAGCGTTGAAGTCAGGGTCGCAGATGTAGGTCTTGCCGTCCTTTTTAAGAAGCACCCATGAATGAGGGTGAGTGCCTACATAGCCGTGTACCTGCGTTGCATTATAGCCCATTGTCTGAGCCATTTCAGCAAACATTGCTGCCATACAGAAGCAGTGTCCGTAACCGTGGCTGAAGCCATAGTCTGCATACCACTGCATAGAAACGCTGCCGCTCTTCGGGATAGACTTGTTCGGATTGCTCCATGGAACTACCGCTGCATCGAATGCTTTTCTCAGATTCCAGCCTACCTTGTCGAGCTTTGCGGCTGCGGTCGGGTACTTGTATATAGCCTTGGTGTCATATTTTCCGCCTCTGATAACTCCCTTATAGTTTTTGAAGGCACGAACTGTCAGATAACCTGTGTCGCCGCTCTTTACCTTGCTGTAGGTGTAGCTGGTGGTCTTGTTGTTTACTACATCGAGCTTTTTCCAGCTGCCGCCCTTGGGCTTATAATAGATAGCATAGCTTGTAGCACCCTTTACAGTCTTCCAGTTGAGTACTGCCTTGCCCTTTGACTTTGTGGATATAGTAAAGCTCGGCTTTGCAGGTGCTGTTGCCGCATTTATACGGGTGTATTTCTCAGAGGTGTACTCCTTTGAATCCACTGTTTTATATGCTTTTACTGTGAAGCCGTAAACTGTACCTGCATCAAGACCGCTGACAGTGAATGAGGTTTTTGTATCTGTTGTCTTTTTGTATCTTTTCCAGGTCTTTGCGTTATCATCATATATGTAGATGATGTAGCCGTCTGCGTCATTGACCTTGTTCCATTTCAGAGCGATAGTACTGTCTGTGCCGTCTGTTGCGGTGATGCCGCTTACATCAGCAGGAACGTTTTTAACTATTGAGAATTTTTTGCTCAGACCACCTGCATAATTACCTGTTCCGATTGCTGTTACAGTGGCTGTTCCCGGCTTGGCGTTGTTGGAGTATCTCAGGAGATAATCCCTGCCGCGTTTAAGAATATTGCCTTTGTTATTCTTAACTGTCGGAACAGGTACAACTGCCTTGTTTTTATACTCATAAGAATCGGCAGGCAGAATCATCTTAAAGCTCTCTATGCGGTTCGGCATTATCGTGAATTCCTTTGTTATGCTTCCGTGCATAAAGTCGATGCCTGTGATAGTTACCTTGCCTTTTCCTGCATTCACATTGTTGCTGTAGCTGAGTGTGTAGCTGCCGCCCTCTTTAAGGAGAGTTCTGCCGTTCATCACACTGACTGTCGGAGTCTTGGGCAAACCGCTATACATAAAGCCTCCGTTTTGTACAGTGATATCACATTCTGCGATGTCTAAGGTTTTGATGCCTGCCGCCTCATAGCTCCTGACCTCTTCCACTTCGGTAGTCTCAGTCTCTTCGGCTGGATCGGTCTCTTCAGGGAGGGTATCCTCTGTGAACTCTTCTGTTACGGCTGTGAGGACAGGCTCCTCTGTCTGTTCGGGAGCTGCATTTGCACTAACGGCTGTGAGGCCTCCGAATGCGAGCATTAGCGCACATATACTGCTGATCGTTTTTTTCATGTTTTCAAATCCTTTCTTATTAAATCGACCGAGGACAGCGGCAACGTTTGATATTTAATTGCTGCATTATCGATGATTATGATCGTAGGGGGATTATTCTGATGTTTATACCGTTTCTATTCATTATGATAAGCCCGATATATACTGAATTTGTTTGCCGCTGTTCCTGCGATCTGTATATTTGAGAATTCTGAAAGGGAAAAAGTTCAATAATTATTGAAAAAAATCTTCCAAACGATCATTTTCGGCAAATCGCACAAAACTCTTCTTGAATAATTATATATTTTGAAGATTTACTACTTGATTTTTCGTTCAATTAATGAAAACAAGCCCCGAGGAAATTTCTCGGAGCTTGTTTTACTATAGATCATGAAAACTATTTTCTGTCTGCTTACTTTACGAATACTACAACTTCATGGTTCTCGGCGAAGTTCCAGTCGATGCCTATGCCGTATCCGTGAAGGCCTTCGTGGTTGAACCTTACTTCCTTTACCGATGGGTCCTTGGCATCAAGGTCGATGGACTTGAACATTGAATGCCACGTCATTGTACCGACGATAGAGTCTTTGCTTTATGGTTTTTTTCCCTTGCTGTGTCTATATAATAACACGCAAAAGCCAGCTTTTCAATAAGCAATTCAACCTTGGAACGTTCCCTAAACTACATTTTTAAACAATGTGTAGCATAATAAACAAATGGCTATAAAAAATAATGAAAAATGAGTAACCTTCTAAATATTTCAAAATTTCAAAAAAGCAAAAAATATTATATTACTATCGACAACTGGACTTTTTTGTGCTAAAATATAAAAGATACTTTATTTAGGAGATGATCTTGCGAATTGGAAACATCGTTTCATTGAAGGATATCGTCGTGGAATTTGACGGCGAAAGGATACTTAAAGAAATAAGCCTTGAAATAAAGGACAAGGAGTTCGTGACGCTTCTCGGACCCTCGGGCTGCGGAAAGACCACTACGCTCAGAGTCATAGGCGGCTTCATCACACCGAATTCGGGCGAAGTAATTTTCGAGGGTGAGAATATTACTAAGCTCCCCTCCCATAAGCGTAATGTCAATACAGTGTTCCAGCGATATGCACTGTTCCCGCATCTGAACGTGTTTGAGAACATCGCTTTCGGTTTAAGGGTAAAGAATGTACCCAAAGCGGAAATTCTGAAGCGTGTGGCCGAAATGCTCGAGCTTGTGAACCTCAGAGGCTTTGAAAAAAATGAACGTTGCCAGACTTTCGGGCGGTCAGCAGCAGCGTGTCGCTATTGCAAGGGCGATAGTCGGAAAGCCCCAAATACTGATATTTGACGAAGCGACCTCCGCTCTTGACAACATCACGCAAAGGCAAGTAAGCGAAGCTCTCGACAAAATGGGCTGCACTCGTATCGTGATCGCTCACAGGCTTTCGACCATAAGGCATTGTGACAGGATAGTTGTACTTGATAAAGGCTGTATCGCAGAGGACGCAGCTATGAGGAGCTTATCAAAAAAGGGGGCATATTTGCGGAGCTTGTTAAACGGCAGCGGGCAGATGTGTAAGACCGGCTTAACCGGGTAAAGAATGGCGAAACAGCAGGAACAACAGGTCAAAGCAAGCACGTTGAGGGAGTTGAGAGCAAACTCGTACCGATATTGTAAGATCGTGCCCTTTTGCAGATAACTTAGAAACATAATCACATAATTACAGCCCGACGGCGCAGGAATACGCTGTCGGGCTTGTTACAGCAAATCATAAAAGCATGATAAAACAGAATAAAGTGCATATATCCGAACGGCTGCACCTAACCGCATAGCTGAAAGCCCATTACTCCTGCAACGGTCAGCACACCGCCGAGCAGGTTTGCCCGTGAACAGCTCTCACGCATTATCAGCCCTATGACAAACAGTGTAACAAGTATCATCGGCTGTATCAGCGAGTAGCTGGCAAGGCTTATCCTTAAAGAAAGGATAATCATTATGAT
>DGRP01000156.1 GCA_002391065.1 Ruminococcus sp. UBA4385
GACTTCGTACAGATGTAGTAAACGACGGATTCTATTGGCTGGTCAATATAGGCGAATTTGAGACCCTTATGTATGTCTATAAAACTGATAAAGTATTATTCAATGCAATAATTGCAGAAAAGATCAATTCAGTAAACGAACTGCTTAAAACAGGTCAGAATCTCGAAACAATAATTTCTAATCATAATATTTCATCAAATTCCTATCTAAAAGAATTTGGCATTATGGAGAAAGCGGATGAAGTTTTTGATATTATATAGAATCCCGAGTTTATAGTGACAAGTTTAGGAGATTAAAAAGGATCGTACAAGAGTATGCCGTGAATTTTGTCCTTTATTTGTCCTTTATTGGTATGAAAAAGCACTGTATATTAAGCGAAAATGCTTAGTGCGTCTTTTGGCTAAATGGCGTATCTGCGCAGTGTCACGAAAGATGGGCAACGTTGCAACATACGTTTTCGACTCTTCGAAACCTTCTGCCCCTGCCATGTGGTCGACGCAGTCACCACTTAAAACCTCGCAAACACGCCGTTTGCGAGGTTTTTGCTTTTTGTATCTGCGGTGAAAAATCGTTTTTGGTGACTATTTGGTGACTAAAGTTATACCAATTTATTTTGGGTCATGAAAAGATAAAAAAGATATGCCAAATTGTGTGTTTCATAATTTGGCATATCTTTTTTTGATGATTTTATATAACGTGATTTTGGATTGCTGTTTTGAGAAGGTTATGTCTGGACGTACCGTTCGGGTAAATTTGAGCAGATACAGCTTGTCATCTACGATTATCAGAATGGGAGAGGTGCGCAGTATCCGCAGGCATTTCTGAAAGGCTTTGAAGGCTTCTATCACTGCGACGGATATGCGGCGTATGACAGCATAACAGGGCTTGTCAGAGTCGGCTGCTTCGCTCATCTTCGCCGATATTTTCTTGAAGCGGTCAAAGTTCAGGACGATAAAGACAATCTCACGACAAAAGCTGAACGAGCTTGCAGCCGATCTGAATGCTGACAGAGTATTACTCGAAATCGGTCAAAATGGATATCCGATGTTTAAATTCAGATGGTTCCCGTACACTATGGTAAAAAGCCATTTCGAACTGTGCTGGGCTTTCGTTGCAAAACTCGTAGAAAAAGCTGCTGCCAATGATGGCGGCGTTTTGGTTTGGTGGGGGTGGTTTTGACGGGTACAAAAGAGCGGCAGATGCCGCTCTTTTTTATTCATACATACTTGTTGCCATAAGAATACCGCTTAATGTGACCTTTAAGCTTTCAAGCAGCTCTTCGTGATGAGCCGCTATATATTCGTAATTATTATCCTTCGCCGCATCCTCCAGCGCCTTTGCACGGTCTGACAGATGCTGGGCACCTATCGTCTTTGCTGCGCTCTTAAGTGAATGGACTGCTATCCTGTACTTATCTATCTCCTTTTTCTCAAAGCTGCTTATAAGCTTATCTGCTCTGTCATCAAAGCTTTCCGTGAACTCATCAAGCATTTCAATATAAAAATCGACATCATTCATACAGTATTTCATGCCTATAGCCGTATTGAGACCGCCAACATCAAGCATGGCAAGAAAGCTGAACATCTTATCGTTTGAGCCGTCTCTTTCTACAGGAGCTTCGTTCTCTTCCTTGTTTACGGGCTGCTCTTTGAGCTTGTAGTCATTGTCATCATATATTATCGAAAGCATGATATCCGCAAACTCCGGGTCAAACTGAGTTCCCTTGCCCTTTTTGATCTCCTCGATAATATAGCTCTGTGCAAATATATCGTGGTAGCTCCTCATTGATGACATAGCATCATAAGCATCCGCTACTGAGATTATCCTCGCCTCCTCAGGGATATCTTTGCCGGATAGCCCGTCAGGGTAGCCTTTTCCGTCATAGCGCTCATGATGCCACCTTGCACCGATCGCAAGCTTCGGCATCTCGGTAATATTTCTAAGTATCTCAAAGCCTACTGTCGGGTGGGTCTTTATCTGGTCGTACTCTTCATCAGTAAGACGCGTGCGCTTATTTATTATCGCATCAGAAACTCCTATCTTTCCGACATCATGCAAAAGCCCCATCATGTATATATCTTCCTGCGCCCTTTCGGAATAGCCTGCCCTTCTTGCTATCTCCTTGGAATATTCCGCAACTCTGCTTGAATGTCCCTTGGTGTAGCTGTCCTTTGCATCTATAGTACCTGCAAGGGTCTTAACTATCTGCAAAGAAAGTCTTTCATTTTTCTCATGCTCCTTTATTATCTCCTTTGTCATGTTCCTTACCTCTTTTTTGAGGTCAGTCTGCAAACGCATGAGCTCGATAGTATTTCTTGCCCTCATTACAAGAACAGAAGGTATGAAGGGCTTTGCAACAAAGTCCATAGCACCTGCCGCAAGAGCCTTTGTCTCGGTATCTCCGTCATTGTCCGCTGTAAGGAAAATAACAGGTATATCTCTGCTCTTTTTATTTTTCTTAAGCTGTAAAAGCGTCTCAAAGCCATCTATGCCCTCCATGTGCAGATCGAGCAGTATCAGATCCGGTGTGTTGTCCTTTACAAATTCAAGAAGCTCCTCACCGGAGTTAAGACAGTCTACCCTATAGCCATGAAAGCTCAGTATCCTTTTTGCCGCCTTTAAATTAGAAGCATCGTCATCAACGACCGCTACACGGTATTCCATTATTTTTCCTCACTTCCCTCTATCATAGAATAGACCACCTGCGCATTTAACGGCTTCTCGATCATTCCCACCGCTCCGAGCGCCCTTGCCTTTCTCATGACCTCTTCGTTTATAGTTCCGCTCATCATGCATATCCTTGCATTTACAGAGCTCTTTTTTAGCTCCTCAAGTGTTTCAAAGCCGTTCATGCCGGGCATCTCAACATCAATAAATATCATCTCGGGGCAGCTTTCTTTACAAAGCCTTATGCCCTCCTCGCCCGAGCCTGCTGTGACACATTCATATCCGCCCTTTTTGAGGATAAACCCTGCCATTTTCAATATCATCGGCTCATCATCTATGAACAATACCTTCATTGCCCTGCCACCTTTCCTATTTCTTCAATAAGCTTTTTATATGCTTTAATAAATCCTTCGTGCTGTGATCTTATAAAGTCATTATCACCGTCTCTTGCCGCAAATTCAAGCTCCATAGCCCTATGTGCCACAACATCGGCGCCTATGGTCTTGGCAGCACTTTTTACGCTGTGAACAGCTATGCGGTAAAGCTCGGTATCGCCGTTTTCAAATGCCTTTTCAAGCTCTGCGGATCGGTCTGCTTCAATAAAGGCAGAAAGTGTATCGAGCCAGAATTCCTTTGAATCCATACAGTTTTTCAGCCCGTTTGCCACATTCAGCTCGGGACAGAGCTCTATTAGCCTCTTTACCTCTTCAAAGGTAAAGCTGTCATCAGCCGCCTTTTCCTTAGTAGCCTTTGCATCAGCCACAGGCTCTCTGAACTGCTTTTTGCTTTCAGGAAGGCTCTTTCTCAGTTGCTTTTCAAGCGCATGGCTCTCTATCGGCTTTGTAAGATAATCATCAAACCCTGCCTCAAGATACATTTCCTTAGCGCCTGTTATAGCATTTGCCGTGAGCGCTATGACCGTTGTGCCGCTGTTGATAAGTCCCTGCTCCTTTATCCTTTTCATGACTTCGATCCCGTCCATCTTAGGCATCATATGGTCAAGGAAGATGATATCGTAGAATTTTACCTTTATCTTCTCGAGTGCGCGCTCTCCCGAATCTGCCGTATCAGAGCTTATCCCGTAAAGTGAGAGCAAATTTTTTGCGACCTTTAAATTCATCGAATTGTCATCGACCACCAGGATCTTAGCATCGGGTGCGTAAAGATACTGCCCTGTTTTTGCGCTTTCTGTTTCGGCAGCTGCTCGCTTTTCGTAGTCTCCCATAGGCTCGCGGTTTATTACCCCCTGCTTTACCCTGAAGCTGAAGGCAGAGCCCTCACCGTAAACGCTGCTTACACTGAGCTCGCTGCCCATCATAGCAAGAAGCCTTGTCACTATCGACATTCCAAGCCCTGTTCCTTCGATATGCCTGTTGCGCTTTTCTTCAAGCCTCTGGAAGCTCTCAAAAAGCATACTGATATCCTCTTGACGTATCCCTATGCCCGTATCGGTGACCTCAACATAGAGCTCTGTTTCATCATCACTTATGCTTTCGCATCTTATTTTCAGGCTGACCTCGCCCTTCTCAGTATACTTAACGGCATTGGTCAGAAGATTGAGTATGATCCGCTTAAGTCTTACATCATCGCCCTTAAGCGTGCAGGGAAGGCTCTCATCCGCCTCGACCCTGAGTGTGAGCTCCTTTGCCTTAGCTCTGGGTCTTACAGATGTAACAAGGTCGTTTATCATTACCGCTGTTTCATATTCGGAAGGTATTATCTCCATTTTCCCGTCCTCTATCTTCGAGAAATCAAGAATTGAGTTTATAAGTGTCAGAAGCGTTCTTCCCGAGCTTTGAATATTTGCGGCATATTCTCTTATGCTCTCATCATCACTTTCGTGGATTATCATTTCATTCATTCCAAGCACAGCATTTATAGGTGTTCTTATCTCATGAGACATCTGCGCCAGAAAATCACTCTTTGCCTTGTCTGCCGCAATAGCAGCATCTGCCGATTCCTTGAGCTTTGCATTTGCCTCGTCCTGTAATCTTATAAGGCTCGTCATTACCTTATAAACTATTACCACGCAGGCGATGAGAACTATGATACATATCGTTCCGTAGACAAAAACGCCCTTATAGATAGTGACTATCCCGTCGACCACATATATGCTGAAACCCGAGGCTTCATTCCTTGTTGCGATCACCGCTTTGTATTTTCCGTCGTAATCCTTTATAAAGCTGATGCTGTCATCATTCGGGTCTGCTGCATTATATGCAAGCTCTATAATATTTTCCGAGCCGTTTTCAGACATCTGGTATTTTCCGTAGGGGTGGTTTATTATCTCGCCCTTTGCATCTGCCAAAAATGCATAGCTCGTATCGGTATAGCTGTTGCCGAGAATGTCAACGAGCTTATCCATATAAAAATCTATACCGAAATTTCCTAAGAATTCGCCCGTCCTGTCATCATATACCCTTTTTGCAAGGGTAACACAGTAAAGCCCCGTCTGCTCATCATAGTAGGGCGAGGAGATTATCCAGTCCTTATCAGCCGCCATAAGCTCCTTATACCAGCTTCTCTCCTCAACGTGCCAGTCATCGTCCGGCTGCCAGCCGTTATTCATTATAACGGTATGCTCCGCATCCGGATTTGTCATATAGCTTACCGATATCTCAGGGTATTGCCTTGTTATCCTGTCAAGATACTCAACTGTTTTATCATAGTCATTTAACATCTCGGGGTCGGTCGAGATATTTGAGCAGAACATATCAAGAATGCTTTTCTGAGTGTTTATCCACTCCGAAAGCTGGTATTCATACGTATTTGCAGCCTTCTGCATCTGCCCGTTGCCGTAGCGCATGGAAGCACTCAGGTTTATGTATATGCATATCGCCGTAACAAGCAAAAGTGCTCCTAAGATTATAGATCTGAAATGCTTGCTCACTGCAACATCGTGGGGCTTATCGTTTCTTTTTTCGCTGCCGCCCTTTTCCGTGCCGCTGTCAAGCTCGGAATATGAGCGAAGCTTTGAAAGCATCTGCGAAAGCTCGGCTCCGGCCTCTCTTATGCTTACAAATTCCTGCTCGTAATCTGTCGAGTTCTTAACGTTTTCAATGCTTGCCCCGTTTATTATCCTGTCAGCAGGACCGTGAAGCTCTTTTGTGAAGCTCTTTAAAAACTCTCTCTCGTTTGCAAGAACAGCCTGGGTCTTTTTTGCGTTTCCCGATGTTCTGAGATACATTGCCAGTATTATCGCAAATATAACAAGCGACAGCACGAGCATTCCAAGCATTTCTATGTATGATGTTCTGTAAAGCGACCAGTTGTTCTCGCTTACTATAAGGTACCAGCCAAAGCCGGAATGAACGGCAAAAAGGTTTTGTCCCCTCTGGTTTATCGAAACGGTGCTGTCATTGTTTTTTACAAGAGAGTATATACCGGCGTAGTCCGGGATATTCTGAACAAGGCTCTTACCTACGAGCTTCTCATCGGAACAGCCTGCGATTATTCCCTCCTCAGTAACTATGACTGCCTGCTGAGTTCCGCTCTCATTCATCTGCTTGATATGCTGCTGAATACTTTCCATAGTATAGTCAAAAGCAACTACCGTTTGCTTATCGGTCAAAAGCACAGATACCGTAAAGCAGACATTTCCCGTCATCGCGTCGATATAAGGGTCTGATACAAACGGCTCTCCTCCGCTTTTCACAGCGCCCCTGTACCAGCTTCTCTCAGTGACCTCATAACCCTCCGGCTCATCAAAATCGGGTATGATATGCCAGTCGGCTCCGCCTATGTAGGTGTTAAAGCAGATGCCGTCCGTTTCCTCGATATTATGCTTCTTTTTCAGTGTGATAAGCGATTCGAGCAGCTGATGCTGTTCATCATCATATGCCAAAAAAGGCTCTACCTCTACAGCAAAGCGCAGGATACTCAGCTTTGCATCATTTATCGTTTCCTCAAGCTCGCTACTTACTGCTTCAAGCCTGCTCATTCCCGTTTCCTTTGCCTGTGATGAGGTGACTGAGAAAACAAGCGCTATCTGTGCGATATTGGCCGAGATAAGAAGTAGCGCAACAATGATTATAATAAAAATCTGTTTAGAAAATCTTTTCACAGGCGTTTCTCCTTTATCGCTACGAAAGTGCTTTTGTTATCAGCTCTGCCGTAAGTCTTAGTCCTTCGCAGAATTCTCTGTGGTGTTCATTGATAAACGGCATATCCCTTCCTGCTGCCGCAGCTTCAAGAGACTGTGCAAGCTCTGCGGCTTTTAGATCGCCTACAGTTTTTGATGAGCTTTTTATCGAGTGTATCAGTATTCTGTAATCCTCTGTCAGGCCATCATTTTTGAAGCTTTCAAGCCTGTTTATTTTTTCCTCAGCCGATGAAGCATAGTCGCTTAAAAGCTCTCTGTAAAAGCTTTCATCGTCCATGCAGTTTTTCAGCCCGGCAGCAGTGTCTATGTTTTTAGGCAATTCACTCTCAAAGCTGCTCATTTTTGCGTCATTGTCATCGGAAAGCTCCTCATTATCACGTGCCTTGATGCAGCTTTCCGGCAGATAGCGTGAAAGCACTTTTTCAAGCTCATCTATATCTATCGGCTTTGAGATATAGTCATCAAAGCCTGCTGCAAGATATCCCTCTCTTGCACCTGTTATCGCATTTGCCGAGAGTGCTATGACCTTAGTTCCTTCCTTAAGCAGCCTGCCCTCCTTAAGAGCCGTAAGCGTTTCTATACCGTCAAGCTTTGGCATCATATGGTCAAGCAGGATAAGCATATAATCGTTTTGCTTTATAAGCTCTATCGCCTCATAGCCCGAATGTGCAACAGAAGGCTCTATGCCAAAAAGCCCGAGCAGATTCTGTGCGACCTTAAGGTTCATCTCATTGTCATCTACCACAAGGACCCTTGCATCAGGTGCATAAAGCCCGACGGCTTTTGTTATTCGCCCGGAAGCCGGCGCCTGTCCGGCACTGAAGCTTCCCATAGGTCTGTCATCTGCTATTTTCTGATAAAGGGCAAACGAAAATTCCGAGCCTTCACCGTAAACGCTTTGCACCTTAAGCTCGCTCCCCATTATTGAAAGCAGCTTTGTGACGATAGACATTCCAAGCCCCGTGCCCTCGATATTTCGGTTCCTTTTTTCCTCAAGACGCGAGAAGGATTCAAAAAGCTTATCCATATCCTCAGCCCTGATACCTATTCCCGTATCCTTCACGCTCACCTTGAGCAATACTCTTTCGTCTTCAGTTCCGCCGTTTTGTATGCTAAGAGTTATGCTGCCCTTCTCGGTATATTTTACCGCATTGGTAAGAAGGTTCTGTATCACCTGGCTCACACGCACGTCGTCTCCGTAAAGATATGAAGGAAGGCTCTCATCTATTTCAAGCCTGAACCTGAGCCCCTTGTTCTTTGCACGCTCCGAAACAGTCTCCATAAGTGTATAGATAAGCTCGGATGTCTTATACCTTACCGGAACTATCTCCATTTTCCCGTCCTCGATCTTTGAAAAATCAAGGATAGAGTTTATAAGCGAAAGCAGTGTCTTGCTCGCATGATCTATATTTACCGAATATTCAAGAGTCTTCTCATCGTCAGATGTACGAAGGATCATCTCATTCATGCCTATTATTGCATTGATAGGCGTTCTTATCTCGTGAGACATCTCTGCAAGGAAGCTGCTTTTTGCCTTATTTGCAGCATCTGCTGCCGATTTTTCAAGCGTCAGCATCTTGGCTTCCATTTCCTTTTGCTGCTCTCTGAGCTTAAGGGCCTCTATCATTCTTGATTCCTGAGTGTTGTCCTCAGTTCTCAGCTGATAGCCTATTATTTTTTTGCCAAGATACATATAGCCTGCCGTCACCTTATAGGTGACATCATTGCGCGTTACATAAAAATGCGGAGCATCAACACCGTCCTGTACCTGCGATATACAGTCAAGAGCCTTTTTGTAATTCTCATTCTCGGGTCTTAGTATCTTATCTATATAAAGCTCTTTAAACTCCGGCATACAGTCAGTAACCGGGTCGGTGCAGCCAAGGTAGCGCTTTTTAAGGTCGAAGGAAGCAAAGCCTATGTCGCCCTTTTCGGCTATATTCACTGCCGCAGATTCACTTATGTCATAGAGGTTTATCTTTCTCATCACTATCAGGAAGAGTATCTGAGAAAGCGTATATGCCGCAGGCAGCAGCTCAAACGCCGGGTGAAAGCTCTTCCCTGCAAGGAATGCAAAAATTATTATCATATAGATGATAAGCAGAAGAAGGGAGTTTATCTTTGAAACGTTTTTCCTTGTGAAGCTGTATATGAGCACAGAAAGATTAACGAGCAGGTATATAGCGATCATTACGTAATATACCGTGTGGACCGGGCCGTATTCCTTTACAAGATATGATACGCCGTCCATGCTTCTGAGCTTGGCGGACTTGTAAAGCAAATGATTTGAAGCCGTGTTTATCGAAAAGAAGAACACCACCGAGCCGACTGTCAGAAGAACAGCCGTAAGAGCCTTCGGAGGCTTGAGCTTGCAGAAGCTTATAAGATATAAAAAGAAAAACAGCTCAAGAAAACACCCGTCAAGGTAGGAGATGCCGTTTGCAAGTATGGCTTCATATTCATTTTCCGCCGTTGCCACCTTAAGGTATCCGAGATTGATTATCGGTATGACCAGAAAGATCATAGGGAAATGTACTGATATCCCTCGCCGCCAGCGCAGCAGGAATATACCCGAAAGTATTACTGACAGGATAACTGCCAGATGAAAATAAATTATCATTTTTCTCACACTTCTATATTAATATCATTTATTTTTGTTCATATTTAATTAATTATATCACAGATTTACTTATATGTCAATGTAAAAAGGAAAACACAGTATGATATTATTTATCACTCTTGAAAAGTGTGCTCAAATGTGTTATAGTTATCAAAATATTGCGTTTGAGATAAACACTTAAAAATGACGAAAGGGGATCTGCTATGCAAAACGAAAACTTCATCAACACACGCGACCTGCTTGGTGCTCTTGCCGAAGCGATGAATTTTATCAATCCCGATATCGAGAACCACCACCAGCAGACAGCTTATCTTGCCTATATGCTCGCAAGACATCTGGGGCTTTGCAGTAAAAGCATCGAGCAGACTGTGTATGCAGGGCTTTTGTACGATGTGGGCTCAGTCGTTCTTGAAGGCAGGAAAACGGTGCTGGAGATAGAGAGCGATGTAAGAACACTTTCAACTATAGGCGCCGGAATGATACGTGACATTTCCGAGCTTGACGGAATAGCAGATATTATCGAGCTTTGCCAGCTCAGCTGGACAGAGCTTTTGAAAATAAGCGAAAAATGCGATAAAACCGTCTGTGATACGCAGCGCATAGCCTCGCTTATGCAAGCTTGTTAACGTGCATTCGCATAAGATCGGTATAGTTTTCCTTGTGGTGTGTCAGGGGGATAACCATAATTATTAATGTAACATGTGATCACAAATACGTGACTACAGTAGTACCCCCGACCTGCACTGAAAAGGGCTACACGCTCCATAAGTGCTCAGTCTGCTGTGACGAGTTCGATGATAGCTTTGTTGACCCTATCAAGGAAGAGGTCATAACTCTTGATATCATTCTAAACGCAAACGATCAAGCTATGTCCTCCGAGAGCATCAGCATAAGCATTAACGGCGAAGAAGCTTCGACCTCCGAGAACGGCTCGGCAGAGCTCAGCCTCGCTGACGGCACACATGAGATCACCTTCTCAGCCCACGGATTTGTACCTCGTACCTACACTGTAGAGGTCAAGAACGGACAGCTTACCGAGGAGCTCACACTAGAGCTTAATCTCATCGGTGATGCAGATGGTGACGGAGCAGTAAACACGCTTGACATCGTTAAGCTGAAGAGACACTTAATCAAAGTCGAGCCGCTTACAGGATATGCCCTTGACTGTGCCAACACAGATGGCAATGATACGCTCAACACACTTGATATTGTTAAGCTCAAAAGGCACTTGATCAATGTTGAGAAGCTGTGGTAATTGAATAAAACACAGTATGTTTAAGATGATATACTTTCAAAGAGGGCGGTCACGGAACCGCCCTTTTCTTATATACAAATGTAATCATAACGGTAAAGCAGGGGATTATGATAATGATCGTAATAAAACTATTGATTAAAATAATTGATTTTTTGACATGGTTTACAATTATCAGTTCTGTTAATTAACATATTTCACGAAATTTGCTCCAGTATGCTGGCAGCATACCAATTTTATTTTTAGATGTGTTATAATAGGTAATAAAAATTAGCAAAGGGGGCTTAAATATGTTGAAACGAACTACAGCAATGCTGCTTAGCATTACTATGATGCTGAGCCTTATGCCGCAGAACCTTTCGATAGCTATGGAAAAGGAAGGCACTGAGGAAAACGGAGCGTCAGAGGTAATTGCTAATGTTGTACCACCTTCCAAGGTGGAAGCATCGGACAGTGATGAGCAGCCACAGCCAGAACTTAGTATCGGTGGCGAGCAGCTTGATGAAAATACTCATGCCTATGACCCTATGGAGGAGATACGTGAGAAGCAGGCTGAGGAAGAATTCAGAGAAAGTGCGGAGATCATTAAAAAGACCGTGCTTTTCTCGGTCAGAGAGGAAAGGGAAGAGGGCGAAACGCCCGTATACCTCGACGATGAGAGCGAGCTTTGCAGTGATCACTCGCTGACTGATGTTGAGCTGATTTTTGACACTCAGCACGAGAACGGTGAATGGGAGGTCTTCTACGAGGCTAAGACCGCTGTTTCTGATGTGTGGTCGGTAGTTGACGAGATGAACGAGGATAACCGTATCGCAAATGCAGAACCCGACTATGTTTGGGAGACTACAGCCGTCAGCAGTTACAGAGTCAATGAGACAGAGTTCAACCGTTCTTCACAGTATTCGGGAATGGACGTAATAAGTGTGTGGAATGACCTATATCAGAATGGCATTTCGGCACCCGGAAAGGGAGCTGTTGTGGCTGTTATCGACACCGGCGTTGACTACAACCACGTTGATCTTTCACCAAGTATGTGGAAAAACTCGGGCGAGATACCCGACAACGGTGTCGATGATGACGGCAACGGCTATGTTGACGATGTCTACGGTTACAATTTTGTTGCAGACAACGGCGACCCAATGGACGATCACGGCCATGGTACACACGTTGCAGGCATTATCGGAATGGCTAAAAACAAGGTTGGCGGTGTTGGTCTTGCTTATGGTGCAAAGATCATGGCTGTCAAGGCAGGACAAGCGACAGGCTCATTTTCTAACTCTGATATCGCCAAAGCGATAAAATATGCACAAGCTAATGGTGCAGATGTTATCAATATGTCCTTTGGCGGAACGGGCAAGTCTTATCTTGTTGAATCGGCTCTGCGTGATGCTTCGCATGACTGCGTGCTTGTTGCAGCGGCGGGTAATGACGGGCTTCCTACAACGGATTATCCGACTGATCCTAAAGAAGATTTCTATCCTGCCGGATATAACTATGTCATCGGTGTTATGGCGACTGATGATTACGGCAGTTTTGCTCGTTTCTCCAACTGGGATTTTATTGAAGGTGCAAACTGCGAGTATGAAATGGCTGCGCCCGGTGTGGCAATTTACAGCACTCTGCCCGGAAACCGCTATGCCTGCTGGAGCGGAACATCTATGGCTGCGCCTAATGTTTCAGCAGCGGCAGCTATACTCAGGAGCAAATACAAAGACAAGAACACCTATACCTCTCGGTTTATAATGGGTCAGCTTGTTAGTGCTACTGAAAGTCAGACTTATAAAATTGATCAAAAACTAAGCATGATACACTATTACCCAATGCTCAACATTAATGACAGCCTTACTAAAACACCTACTCCAAACGTAGTGCTCAATGATTTCTATATGTTTGATGATGAATCTATCTCACCCGACAATAACGGTGACGGTATAGCACAGCCGGGAGAGATAATTGATCTTGGTGTTGGTGTTTTCAATTACTGGGGAACCGGAAAAGACGTTACTATTTCAATTGATACACTGAGTCCGGGCGGTATACCAAATCCTTATGTTGAAATAATTACTGATTCAGTCAATATTGGCGAGATAGGTATGTTTACAACCTCAGACAATGGCTTTACCTATACTGACGGAGCGCTTACAGGTGTTTCAAATCCTTTGCGTATAAAGATCAAGGAAGGCACTCCTAACGATATTCAGATACCAATAAACTTTACCATTACTTGTAAAAATGGAATGGACAGTTCTGATAAAAATATCTATAATGCGTATGGTGGTACTAAGCCAACGTATACTCTTATAGTTCAGAATGGCTATGCCCTTAGCGGTGTAATAAATGAGGATATGACCCTTACTAATGATAAGTACTGGATAATTCAGAATAATATTCTTATTCCCGAGGGCGTAACAGTTACAGTTGAACCGGGAACTCAAATACAGTTCTGGTCGGCTGATCCTGCAAATCCGTATGCTGACAGTCAGAATGTTTATATCGAGGTCGATGGCAGATTCATCGCGGAAGGCACTGAGGAACAGCCAATTGAAATGTTTGCCGGAAAAGGTTTTGAAGGATATCCGATTGTTATAACAAATAACGTACAGAAATATCGTTCCTCTATATGGTGTTCAACTACAGACTCAGATTATTCAAGTTTTTATACATCCCTAAAATATGTCAATATTATTGATGCATCAGGAAATGAATTCTTAAAGAATTTAAAACTTTCGCAAGATCTTGAAAGAGAATTTGTAGTTACTTTAGTAGATCATTGCAAAATGATAATATCTAAAAGTACTAAAAAGCTTACTGATGATATAATTATCGCTCGCAAAATTACAAATTCAATCTTTGAAAACTATAAATCCTATATACACGGGAAGTATATGAACTTAACAAATGGTGGTGGAGTATACTGTTATGTATTTGAGAAAAATATGTTCAGCAACTCCGATGCAAAACTAGTTTCTTATAACGGAAATAACGACTGCTTGTCAATTAAAAACAATGTTTTTCTTCAATCCTATAAAGAAAATACTAATGGAGGTTTTTTTTCGCCTAAAATCAATGATCATGAAAAATTAAAGACTATTTCTATAGAAGAAGACATTAGTATTGATAATCAAACAATTGTAGAGAATAATGCTGTATTATCTAAGATATGGACAATACCTTTACAAAACCTTAGAATTTTTGGAGGATATTCCGGCCACAACACCTACGACATCTCAGGCAACTACTGGGGCACAACAAACCCCGATCTTGTAAAAATACAGTGTTATGATCAGGACTGGAACGTTTCACTTGATCAGCTTGTCCAAGAACCCTACCTCACTCTCGAAGATGATATGTCGGAGATATACCCGTTCGTAACTGAGGCATACCTGACCGATGCTGACGGCAACCGCATTGACACCGTAAGCGGCAAGCAGCAGGTAAGTCTGCACGTTAAGTTCAACCGCGACATGGCACAGGATATTCAGCCTATGGTTACATACGGCGGCAGCGACCCTTACACCGACTATATGCCAAGCGGTGACTGGGTAGCCCCGAGAGAGTGGAGAGCAGACTTCACGATTACTCCCACTTTTGAAATGGGCAGAATGTACATTCGAGTAAAGGGAGCAGCAGCAGCAGATGACCGCTGGCTCGTAACCGGTGAGGACGCAGCACGTTTCTTCTTTGAGGTCACAAATAACAGTGCTCAGTCTATGACACTGCAGGGCGAGGGTCAGCTCGGACAGAACAGCCTTAGCTGGATTCAGGACGACTATGAAACCCTTGCAGGCTACAATGTGTATCGCTCGACCAGCTATGATAACAGCAAAGACCCTGCAACGCAGAGTTTTACAAGAGTAAACACATCTATCCTTAGCGGAGAGGAGCTCAGCTATATTGACGATACCGTTGAGCCAAGCGTGCCTTACTATTACTACTTCACAGTAATTGACACCGACATGAAGGAGTCAAAGGCATCAAACGTAGTTGAGTGTACAGCCCTTGAGGGCGAACCTCCTGTTATCACACATACACCTGTGACTGCTTGCAGTACAGGCGAACGCACGACCTTTATGGCGGAGATAACGGATAATGTATCCGTTGAGAGTGCAGCACTGCACTACAGGTATGGCAGTACAGGCACCTGGAAGACAGCCTCAATGCAGAATACTACCGAAAATAAATATCAGACTGTTTTGTTTGTAAGCGAGAAGTCTGACGTTGAGTATTACATCACTGCAACAGACGGCACAAACATTGGCTATTCAGGTACAGCAGAAGAGCCGTATATAGTCATTTGTCGTTATCTGGACCATATTGAGGTAACACAGCTCCCCGATAAGCTGACATATCTCACAGGAGAATCTTTTGACAGCACAGGACTTGTAATTTCAGCAGTCTACAATGACAACACAAAAGAAGAAATAAGCCCAGATGATTATGAAATCTGGTTTAACGGTGAAGACGGATTTGACAGCTCCGAAAAGGGTACAGTAACGGTTGAGGTTGAGTTTTCGTTTGAAACTGTAGACTTTGAGGTAACAGTTGAGTGTGATCACAAATACGGAAGTTGGAATGTGATAAAAAAAGCAAAATGCGAGGAAGATGGTGAACAGACAAGAGTATGCTCAGTTTGCGGAAAAGTAGATACTCAGACTATTAAAGCCTCAGGCCACAAATATGTGACAACAGTAGTACCGCCAACTTGCACAGAAAAGGGATACACACTCCATAAGTGCTCGGTATGCAATAATGAATACAAGGATACTGAAACGAAAGCACTTGGTCATAAGTATACTTCATCAGTGACAAAGAAAGCATCTTGTACGGAAGACGGATTAAGAACATACACCTGTTCGACATGCAATGACAGCTATACTGAAACAA
>DGRP01000063.1 GCA_002391065.1 Ruminococcus sp. UBA4385
CCTCGGAGAAGTACTCAAAGTTTCTTCCGCAAAGGGGAGAGCGCTTGATATTGCAGCCCGGTCCTAAAATAACCGTTACCTTTTCAGCAGCACATTCCTCGCCGAGTGCCTTTCCGAGCGTTTCCAAAAGCTCTCTGTCAAAAGAGCAGGCAAGAGCAGCCGCAGTCGGGAAGCATACAGCCTTAATCGAATCATTCGGGTTTTCGCCGTCATCAGCCATTTTTCTAAGTCCGTGAGGGCCGTCAGAAACCATCACGGGGGGTATATCCAGTCTTTCAATAGACTGTGTATGCCAGAAATCCATTCCCGAGCACAAAGCTGCTTTCTCTTCAAGTGTAAGCTCATCAAGTATTTTATCAATGTTCATTATTAGTCCTCTTTTCTTTCAGTATCTATAAGTTTTTCAAGCTTTTCAATAAAGTCACGGGTCTGCTGAGCTGTTCTCTTAGCAGGTCCTTTCAGCCTGACACCTGCATTTCTGAGCTTTTTTGAATTGTACCGTGACTGCAAAAGAGCATCTATATTAAAGTCATTTATCTCCATTCCGTTCTGGTCTATGACCTTAGTGCCCTTAGATAAGCAAAGTGCCGCAAGTCCGTGATCCTGAGTGACCACGATATCTCCCTTAACGGCAAGGTTCACCAGTCTTAGGTCTGCACTGTCAGCGCCCTTGTCAACCGTTATGACCTCAGCATAGTCAGACTCAAAAAAGTGAGCCGTATCTGCGATAATAATGCACGCAAGTCCATGCTTTTTTGCTGCGCTGACTGCCTCCTTAACAACGGGGCAGCCGTCAGCATCTATCAGAATTCTCACTGATGTCCGCCCTCCAGCAGGAAGGTAGCCTCCATATCAGCGATATTTGCCGCCAGTGCAAGAGGGAACATCTCCAGAGCAAGACCTATATTATTCTTGTTCTCCTCTCCCGAAAAGCCCATGTGCCAGCGAATAGCCATAGCTTCCTCACGGGTCAGTCTCATATAGCTTGAGATTATGTAAACCGACTTCTCGCCGTGACCGTAGGGGAGCGTTTCATGATACTCATAGTAGGGTACTTTCTCCCACTCGCCTCGCTCATTCTTGGCGTTTCTGTAGCTTGTGCGGTAAAGGTTCACCTTGCAGATATCGTGGAGCAGTCCAACGATAGCGATAGACTCATCCGGGTATTCAAGCTCATATTCTTCTTTCGCTCTCTGACCCTCAAGGTAGCCTTTCAGGCACTCATACACATGAATGCTGTGCTCACAAAGTCCCCCCTCAAAAGAGTTATGGAATCTTGTTGACGCAGGCGCAGTGAAAAAATCACTGTTCTCGGACAGAAGAAAATTCAGAAGCTTTTCTGAGCCCGGCCTTGTGATATTCTCTTTGTAGATCTCACAGAATTTGTCTTTAAGTTCTTTTGTGTTGGGCATGATTGTCCTCCTTCTCAAATTATTTACGTTCATTATAAAAGTATATTAATTATACCATAGTTTCCTCTAAAAGTAAAGTACTATTGCCTGTCAAAATAGTCTTTTCCGCCCGGGTTGAAGTAGGTTCTTATGTATCCGTCAGTAGAGAGCACTACAAACTCATCGGTAGCTTCAATATAGTAGCAGGTATCTCCGTCCTCTTTCTCAATTTTTGTGAGCGCATCGGGGTTATTGATGACATCGCTGGCGGCCTTTCTGTACTCATCAGCCGAAGCGAAGCCCATTTCGATCCCATGCTTTTCATAGTGGGAGTCTCTGAGCTTTTTAGTTCTGAACCAGTATTCAACGTACTCTTTTTTCTCTTCCGTTACCGTTGCAGTCTCTTCTTTTGAAGAAGTCTGCTTCGCTGTAGTTGTTGTAACCGCAGATGTGCTTTCAGTCTCCTGCTTTTTTGATGTGGTTATAACAGCCGCCCGAGAGCTTAGTGCTGTGTCCTCATCATCAGCCCAGGAAGCTCCGCAGGCAGAAAGCATTACCAAAACGCATATCAGAAGCATTATCACAGCAAAAGGCTTTTTTATTCTTTCTGTCAAGGTGATTTTCATAGTATCCTCCTAAACTATCTCGCCGAAGCAGCCGTTTTCATCTGCCGAGCTTATCAGAACGTCTGCAAAGCACCGCCATAAGCTCTGCGAGGTTTTTCGTTCTGTGCGAACATTAACATATTCAGGGCTGTGCCCTCTGTGAAACTCCTCCGAGTTCTCACGCTCGAACAGCACCCGTACAGTTTTTCCGATCTGAGAACGGTTATATTCAAGCTGTGATGCCTTTATCACCTCACGGAGCTCTCTTGCACGTTCATTTTTGATGTGCTGTTCTATTTGCTCTGGGAAGCGGTCAGCAGCAGTGCCCTTCCGCCTTGAATACGGGAAAACGTGTCCGCCCGCAAAAGCGATACTCTTCACAAATTCAAGCGACTGTCTGTGATCTTCATCGCTCTCACCAGGGAAGCCTGACATTACATCGGTAGTTATGGCACAATTCGGAAAAGCCTCACGCAGCCGCCCTACGATCTCAGCATACTGAGCAGAGTTATAATGCCTGTTCATGCGTTTGAGAGTCCTGTCACAGCCGCTTTGCAGTGACAGGTGAAAATGCGGACAAAGCCTGTCATTTTCAGCCAGAGCTTTTATATCTCCGCTTGTCAGCAGTTCAGGCTCAAGAGAGCTTAGCCGCACTCTGTAGTCGCCCTCAGCCGAGCAGGCAGCCTTTACAGCGTCCGGCAGACGTATATCTCCGAGGTCTTTTCCGTAGCAGCACATATTTATCCCTGTGAGAATTATTTCCTTATGACCGCTTTGAACAAGAAGCTGAGTTTCGGCCGCTATGTCCTCGGGCTTTTTTGAACAGATATGACCCCTTGCAAAGGGTATGATGCAGTAGGTGCAGTACTGATCGCAGCCGTCCTGAATTTTGATAAAGGCACGGGTCTTACGGTCATCACCAAGGTTTTGCATAGGCTCAAGTCCCTGTCCCTTTTGATGAGGAATGATAGATACCTCTTTTTCTCTGTTATTAAGAAACTGCACTATCAGGGAGGGAAGCTCGCTTTTATTCCGTGAGCCGACTATAATGTCACACTCTGGCAGAGCCTTGCTCTCATCAGCAAAAGCCTGAGCATAGCAGCCTGCAAGGGCTATCACCACAGAGGGCGATTCTCTTCTCAGCTTTCTTAAAAGCTGTCTGCACTTTGAGACTGCCTCGCCTGTCACAGCGCACGAATTTACTATGCAGACCTCAGCCTCTGAGGGTGTGTCGGTATCTTCGTAACCGAGCTTTTTCATTGCTTCTCTGATGTTTTCAGTTTCATAGCTGTTTACCTTACAGCCGAAGGTGTAGTAAAAAGCCTTCATTATATCTCCTTGGGCTGATAGTTTGAGTATCAGCTTTTTAATGTATGATATGCACAAATATTTAATATTCGGATTGTGCAAAACGCATAAAACGAAATTGATTCTTTTGTACTTATTAAACATTGTACCATATTTTATTTTTTTTTGCAAATATCCCTTGACAAAATCAAAAAAGTGATTATAATAGGGCTTGTAGGGAGAAAACCTACGAGGTTATATTGAAGCCGATAAAGAGATCGGCAAGGGATGCGGAGTTTGAGCTCTCCGAAACCCTGAAAAACATAGTTTTCTTATTTTAAGGAGGAATTGTTATGAAAAAGACAAAAATCATGCTCGAATCTATCAATGACGTTAAGAAGTTCGTAAGCATCGTGTCGCTGCACGACTTTGATGTTGACCTTGCTTCGGGAAGATATGCTGTAGACGGAAAGTCTATCATGGGTATATTCAGCCTTGACCTTTCCAGCCCTATCCAGCTGACAGCTCATACTGATGATGCTGACAAGTTCTTCGCTGAGATCAAGGATTTCATCGTAGAGAAATGATAAGAGCAAACTAAAGCCGTTCTGTAAAAGGGCGGCTTTTTTTCGTATACAAGGGGGCTCACAGATGATAAGGCAGATAGTTAAGGATACGGAATTTCTTGGAATAAAGTCTGAGAAGGCAACTAATAAGGACAGAGAAGTCATCAATGACCTTAAAGACACGCTGAGGGCCAACCATGAGCGCTGTGTCGGCATGGCAGCTAATATGATAGGTGTCAGCAAGCGGATTATAATTTTCACGGAAGAAAGCGGCGATACCGTGATGATAAATCCGCAGATCATCAAAAAGCAGCTGCCTTACGAGACCGAGGAAGGCTGTCTTTCCCTTATCGGGGAGCGCAAAACCACACGGTATATGAACATCACCGTTGAGTACCTTGACGAATCCTTCCGAAAGCAGAAGCGCTCATACTCAGGCTTTACAGCACAGATAATCCAGCATGAGTGCGACCACCTTGAGGGCATTATAATATAAAGAAACAGCTTCCCCGTAAAATGCGGAGAAGCTGTTATTATTTCAATCAGTAATTCTCTTCACGAACCTCAAAGTAGCTCTGCGGATGAGCACATACAGGGCATACATCAGGTGCCTGAGTACCAACTACGATATGACCGCAGTTTCTGC
>DGRP01000126.1 GCA_002391065.1 Ruminococcus sp. UBA4385
GAGGGATATAAATTAAAAATTCGGCAATTTGCCTATTGACTTTCTTTTGCGACTAGTGTATAATAGTCAATGTTGCGAGTCCCGAGGGGCGTATTCTGCGGTGTGTGCGGTACGTCTGAGGGCAAAAGACGAGACAGGGTAACCTGCTCCAATATCTTAAAGGAGGAAACACTATGTCAACTTATATGCCAAAGGCTGGCGAGATCACTCGCACATGGTATATTCTCGACGCTGAGGGTCAGTCCCTCGGTAGAGTTGCAGCAAAGGCTGCACACATTCTCAGAGGCAAGCATAAGCCTACTTATGCACCTCACGCTGATTGCGGCGATCATGTAATCATCATCAACACAGACAAGGCTGTTCTTACCGGTAAGAAGCTTGAGCAGAAGAAGCTAAGATGGCACACCGGCTGGATCGGCGGTCTTAAAGAAGTTGGCTATGACAAGCTCATGGCTGAGGAGTCTGACAGAGCTATGACAATTGCTGTTGAGGGTATGCTCCCTAACAACACTCTTGGCAGAGCTGCTGCAAAGAGACTGAGAGTTTACAAGGGTGCTGAGCACAAGAATGAGGCTCAGAAGCCTGTTAAGTACGAACTGTAAGGAGGAACGGATATGTACGAATCTAAAAAGCCATATTTCTATGGTACAGGAAGAAGAAAGCATTCTGTTGCCCGTGTTCGTGTTTACGAGGGTACAGGAAAAATCACTATCAACGGCAGAGACATTGACGATTATTTTGGTCTTGAGACACTCAAGCTGATTGTTCGTCAGCCTTTTGGTGTTACAGATACTGAGGGCAAGTATGACATCGTCTGCACAGTAGCAGGCGGCGGAGTTACAGGTCAGGCCGGTGCTATCAGACACGGTCTTTCAAGAGCTCTCCTTCAGGCAAGCGATGACTACAGACCTCTCCTCAAGAAGGAAGGCTTCCTCACTCGTGACCCAAGAATGAAAGAAAGAAAGAAGTACGGTCTCAAGGCTGCTCGTCGTGCACCGCAGTTCAGCAAGAGATAAGATTTCGCATATTTCAAAACAACGCAAATATGCCCCGAAGTTCGCATCTTCGGGGCTTTTGTTATTTTCATGCAAGAGTTGAGATATTTGTAAAGTTGACAAATATCATAAAATAGAGTATAATATATATACTCTAATCGTGAGGTGTTTACTATGACAAAGATGTATCAGGTTTCTACTCTGCAGGCTCTGGCACTTGGATATTCAAAGTCTGTTATTACAGTTGGAGAACTGCTTCAACATGGAAATATCGGGTTGGGTACTTTTGAAGATGTAAACGGCGAAATGATAGTGCTCGACGGCCACTGCTACAAGGCTAATGAGCATGGTGATGTTACTGAAGCCGAGAACTCTACAGGTGTTCCCTTTTCGTCAGTTACCCTGTTTGTAGGCGGAAGAAAATCTGAGCTTGGCGAAAACAAGAATATCGATGAACTGAAAACTGTACTTACTCAGAAGATAGAAGAGAATTTCGGCTTGAACAGTATGCATATCGTTCGTATAGACGGAAGTTTTCACAAGGTCAGCGCACGGTCTGAATCAGGCTATAAAGCACACCATGTTTCACTGAAGGACGCACTTAGCAAAACTCAGAAGGATTTCTTCTTTGAGAATATAAACGGTACTCTGGTATGCGTTTATTATCCTGACTATATGGACGGCATTAACGCCGCAGGCTGGCATCTGCACTTTATTTCCGATGACAGGCGCTTCGGCGGTCATGTTTTTGACATTGACATGATTTCGGGCACTGCTGAGGAATGTAAGATCAATGCAATTGAGATTCAGCTTCCGAGAGAGCCGGGCTTTGACACTTATTCCTTGAAGCAGGCATCACAGTCGGAGATAAAATCTGTTGAGCAGGGTAAAAAGTGATATTTATACAGCGCACTTATCCATTCGGAAAGTTGCGCTTTTTTCTTTCTCCCATAAAAAACAATCCCCTGAAACCTTTAGCTTCAGGGGATTAAATTTACTTATCAATAAAACTTTTGAACACCTATCAGGTGTTTCTTTATTCTTGTAATGTCTAATACATTTATGTCTCCGCTTCCGTCTGCATCAGCACAGGAAAGATTAGGCTCTTTAAGTGTATCAGCCTTGATCAGATGCTTTTTAATTGAAATAAGATCAAGAGTCGATATAGAACCGTCACAGTTTGCATCACCGCGCAGATAGAGCGTTACATCAGGGTCGGCAGTAAGCTTTCCGTTCTTGACTGTAACCTCATAGGTTCTCGGAGCAAAATAACTGTACGCTGATATTTTCATTGTGTACTTACCGTCTGTCAAGCCGCTTGGTAAGGTGAAATAATCGTCGTAGGTGCTTATAGATTTGTTTACCGGTCCCGAAAAGCTGATATAGATATACGGATACCTATAGAAATCCGAGGGAACCTTCCTTGTGATCGTATAGGGAACCTTTCCGTCCTTTATGATCTTATAGGTGAGCTTTACAGAGGAGCCTCCCCTGAAGCCGCCTTTTCCGTTGATATACAGATATGAAATAGGTCCGTCTATGGTATTACCGCCCAGTGTACAAGTGAAATCTACGTCTTTCTCGAGCTTTGTTCCCTTATAGGTTATGCTGAGCTTTCCGAGTGCATAAGGGTCAATCGCCGAGCCAGTATAATTGAAGGTATCCTGAGTAAGCTTTATCGTACAGTCATCAAGTGTTACACCGTAGCTGTAGGAGCAGCCGCATTTTTTAGCATACTCAGCCGCAGCCGAGCCCATTTCTACATACAGTGTTCCCTTGTAAACGTGGGAATCATCATAATAATAGTAGCCTGACCAATTTATATCCTCACCGATATTTGTAACACTTGCAGGTATAGTGACAGATTTAAGGCTGCCCATTCCTTTGAATGCCTCTTCGCCGATCGACTTTACACCGTCTTCAATAACTACCTCGGTAACATTCGGAAAGCCCACGAATGCACGCTCTCCGATGCTGTCGATAGTACCCTTGATAACTATCTTGGTTACATTATCCTTGACAGGCTTCCAGCAGGTATCGCTACTATAAGAAACATAAGAATTCTTTGTTGATGATAGTGCATACAGGACATACGACTCAGCTGCCGTATCTGCAATCCCTGTTCCGCTTATCGTCAGAACTCCGTCATCGGAGAGCTCCCAGTTTGCCGTTTCGCCAACTGCATGAATTACCTTTTTGCTGAATGCTCCCGTAGATGAATTGATCGAGTAGAAATCAACCACGTTTTCAAGTGATGAACTAAACACAACATTTGAGCCCTTAACTATCGGGTGACAGTCAGAAAGGCATCCCTTTGCAGTCATCGTCTTGCTGAGCGAAGCTCCAGAGCCGTCAATAAACCTGTAGCTGAATGTATAGCAGGATAATGGGTCCTGCTTATCTTCAGCGGCAGGCAGCTCGGAATTATCGCAGTAATCCTGCCACATAAGCATAAAGCGGTCATCATTGATCTTCACAAGCTTCACATTTACAAAAGACTTTCCGCCGTCTGTGTAATCGGTCTGCCATACGATCTTGCTTGCTTCTTTACTGAAATTATTCTTAGGTGTTACTGAAAGATAGATATTATGGGGTGTGTCAGATGTTACATTATCATACTGAGACTGGTCAATAGATGTACCGACACCGAGGACATTATCTTTTGACAGGGCAAGATCATCAACACTTACATAAGTGCGTATAGCCCACGAAGAGGTATGATGTCCGCCGTAATCAAGAACGCTGAACCGGTTTCCGCTTGGGAATGCATCAAAGTAGTCAGTATCTGTTCTTGTTGCATCATAGCGGGACAGCTCGGTTTCAAGGCTTCCCTCACTAAGCTCAAGGATATAAACATTATCCCCCTCAGAATCAAGATACTGTGCAAAGGAGTGCCAAAAATCACCGTACTCTATCTTGGTGCTCATATCACTTTCGGTAACTGCAATAAGCATCATTCCCTGATGTCCCTGACCGACATTCGGGTCAACATAACCCTCACGGCCAGTTGATATGTACAGCTTTCCGTTAGCTCTTGCAAAGCTTACGCAGCCGTAATCGAAAGGATATCTAATCTCGTATTCCCAGCCTTCCTGAGCCTTTACACTGCCCGAGCCAAGACGCTTCCATTCCTTGCTGTACTTAATGATACGAACGACCTCAGTGCCGTCAACTCCGTCTTTGTTGTTCTGACCCTCGACCACATAGTAAACATCGCCTGCATCATAGAAGCCGCCCCAGATAGGAAGCTCCATAGCGATCGTCTGCTTTTTGGTCAGGTTGAATGAATTGTCATAATACTCGGCTATGATGTTCTCCCCGCTTGAAACGAGCCTCATATAGCCCGTATCGGTCGCAGTCATTTCAACCAAGGGTCTAAGCCTGCTTTGAAGATTATTAAACGCTGTGGGATTTACGATCGTATTGCTCGCAGAATATGTAACTACCGAGCTTGCTTCCTCAATATATTCTTCATTTTCAGGCTCTGCACTTACGGGCAGAATAACAGTACTTACTGCAACTGCCGCAGAAACAGCAAATGAAAGAAACCTTTTTTTCATAAGCTTACCTCCTCTATAAAATCATTATATTCAGTTTATCATAATTTTAATGTATTTTCAACCTATTTACGACACACTGTGTTAATTTCTGCATATTAATCAATTTTATGCACTCTGTTTTGTGCAAAATAATATCCGACAGAGTTTGTCTCTCTGTCGGATAAAACTTATTTCTTATCAATAACTACGGTCTGTCTTCCGAGGGCATTATAGCCGTTCATAAAGGTACTGTAGGGATAGCTTACTGTACTGCCGTTTATAACATCTGCGATAGTTATACGCTGTGTGAGGTCGTCGAAGCCTGTTATTACAGCACAGTGCTGAGGCGCTACCCAGCGGAAGGTATAGCTTCCCGAGCCGGCATTTGAGTACTTTCCGCCTGCCTTGACCGTGTAATAGCCGCCCGTTCTTGGGTTTGCATTATAGGTTGTAAACCATACTATCAGCGAATGTCCTTTGTTGAGCTCTCTTTTGATTCCTGCAAGGTCAAGTCCTGAGGTGCGGTTTACAGAGCCTACACTAAGATTCTTCCAGTTGACTGTGCTGTTAAAATCGGTATGAACATCTATCTGATAATTGTTTCTTACCTTTTTGTCAGAGAGATACCAGTTTGCTGCCTGAGCTATCGCAGGTGCATAAATGCCGTCATTGCCTGTGTAAACGTAAGGGCTTCCAAAGAATGCATAGTTCGGGTCGCCTGCCCCGTGAGATACCCAGTGAGTGTAGTTGTTTGCTATATCATTCTTGCTGCATGAGATTCCATGCTGATTTTGGAGAACTGTTGCAAGCGCCGCAGATTCGCAGCCCATTACCATTGGCGAGCCGCCTTCCCAGCCGTTCTGATTTATCGCCTTGATTCCGAGGTTTGCATAAGCCGCTATCTGTCCGCCTCTTACATAACCTACCTGTGCCTTTGCAGTTCCCGGGACATAAACCTTGTACCAACCGCTGACATCGGTAATACCCTTCTGCTGGATCATGTCTCCGTAATCTCCTCTGTAAAGCACCTTTGACGAAGTGCTTGCCTTTGCATATATTACATAATTGGTTTTCGCTCTGAGCTTTGAATCTGTTACAACCTTAGTTGATGCACCCTGAGTTGTTATTTCTTTGCCGTCAGATTTTACACAGGGCTTTACATGAAACAGATATGTAGTTTTAGAGTCAAGTCCGCTAAAAGTATAATAAAGGCTCTTTGTTATCACAGGCGCGGACCATGCACCGTTTTTGTAAATGAACACCTTATAATACTGTGCGCCCTCTGCCTTGTTCCAGCACACTCTGACAGCATTAAGTCCTGAAATAGAATCCTTGAGCACAGGTGTTTTAAGAAAGTTTTTCTTTACAACCGCCGAAAGCGCACCATTGTGTTCTTTACCCTCATCATCGACCATTACTGCTCTTACAATGTAAATATGATGACCCTCATGCTTTGAAAACTTATCTGTAAAGCTGTTTGTTGAAGGCTGTCCTATTATCTTATAGCTGCCCGTTGTTTTGCGGTAAACGATATATTTTGTACACTCGGTCTTATCCCATGTGAGACTAACACTGTTATCAGTTGACTTTGTAATTTTAAGACCTGAGGCAGACTTCGGAGCTGTTGCTGTGGAAACTGTAAGACCGTTTTCAGATACTGCCTCAGTATCAGCATAAACTGATACGGGAACTACCTCAAAGCTTAGCTTCTTAGCTGACGGTGCGCTGTATTTATATGTAAGAGCTGCTGTCTCTCCGACAAGCTCTTTATCATCGCCTGCAAGAAGATAAATCCTATACTTATGCGCATTATTTACCTTATTCCATGAGAGCGTAACAGCTGTACTGCTGCTCGTTGCTGTGAGCTTTCCTGTCATATCATCGGGAACGATCCTAACAGCGATCTTATAACCCTCAAGATAGCTTTTCTGTGAATTTACAAGCTTATACGGCTTTATATAGAAGTCTATACTGCTTCCCTGAGTGAAAAAGCCTTTTGAAAAGCTTAAAGTATTTTCGTCATAGTCAGCTTTAAAGGTTGAAAAAGATTTTCCGCCGTTTGCA
Source organism: Ruminococcus sp. UBA4385 (assembly GCA_002391065.1). Next base: position 6,599 of record DGRP01000126.1, read on the forward strand.
GTATACTTTATATCATATTTCTCTTCATCGTCTGTTCTGTCCCACGAAAGCTGAACACTTTCAGCCTTAGTGAAAACTGTACTCTCTTTATAAGCCGGCGGTTCAGGAACGATCTCCTCCTGAGAGTCTGCTGTCTCATAAAAAACAACAGGAATATTTTCCTGTTCAGCTGTCTCCTCAGCCTGTACAGGCAAAGCCGAGAAAGACAGACACAATGCACAAACCAGTGCCGAAATTCTTTTATTCATCACATTTACCCCCTAATATATTGATTATAACACATTTTATTACAAAAGTAAAGCCCGATAGAAATCGGACTTTCAGTCTGTCGATAAACTCCAAAATAGTGCAGATTTTGCCTCGTCAGGTCTGTACATTCGTACAGACAGACTCGGCTGGAGTGAGTGGAGATGGGGCTTCGCCCCTTTGACCCACTGGGGCTGTCGCCCCTGACCCCTTTTAAAAGAACTTTTGCAACAAGCTGAAAGCCCGATAGAAATCGGGCTTTCAACTATTTTACATAAGAGGGGTCAATATAGGCTATCGGGTCTATCCAGCTGCCGTTTTTCTTTACCGCAAAGTGCAGGTGTGAGAGCTCTGCCGCTTCGCAGGAGGCCGTGTCGCCTATTGTGCCTATTGCCTGACCTGCGTTTACCTCAGTTCCTTCCTGCACCATCATTTCTGCCGAGAGGTTATAGTAGTGCCCTTCAACGCCATTGCCATGATCTATGACAATGCAGTATCCCCACAGGGCATCCTCCCAGATTTTCTTTACTGTACCTTTGTTCATAGCCTTGACGGCTGTGCCCTTTTCTGCCTGAATGTCAACTCCGTCATGAGTTTTCCAGTAGCCCAGCGTTTCTGATTTTACAAGCTCTCCGTTTGAAAACGGTACAAGTATCTTTCCGTTTACAGGCATTACATTCGGCTGAGTTTTAACAAACTTGTCTGCCTTTGAGGAGCTTGTATCAGCCTTGCTCTCTGAGGAGCTGTCCTCTTTTGTAAGCTTTGGCACATCTGTAAGCTTTTCATCGATCTCTGTGTATGGAAGGTCTGGAGATGATACCGTATATTTACTGCTTGTATCATTTATCACCGCACGATCGTGTGCCACAAGTCCCACTCCGCCTGCCAGCACTGCACAACTTGCCAGCGCAAGGTACAGACCCTTTGCTCCGAGCTTTCTTCTGATGCCTAAGCCCTTAAATCTGATTCTTTTCATTCTGATCGCCTTTCTCCGAACTAAACTGACCGACTAAGTCGGCTTGCCTAAATGCTGTCGGCTCGCAAATAAGCTTTGGTAGTATTTTTAACAGTTTTTTCGGTTTTATTCAGAAAGGCTGAAAAAGCTCCGCATTAAACGGAGCTTTTTTATTAATTCGTGCGGTGTTGCCTTAATCTTTGAAAAATCTGAGCACCTCATCAAGGCTGGGCTTCAGCACCTCAACCAGCTTCAGGATCTCCTCGGTTGGCTCAAGCAGGTCGGGCACCATTATTGTGTGGAGCCCTGCTCTGTGCGCAGAAATAATACCGTTGTATGAATCCTCAATGCAGACGGATCTATCAGGGCTTGCACCCAGCTTTTCACAGGCGAGAAGATATATCTCAGGCTCGGGCTTGGAACGCTTTATCATATCTCCGCCGATAACTACGCTGAAATAGTCAAGAAGCTCTACAGAGCTGAGCTCCTCCTTTACCATCGCCTGCTTTGTTGAGGAAGCAAGTCCTGTTGTCATGCCATGACCTCTTAAAAAGTCCAGAAGCTCTCTTACTCCGCTTTTAAGGGGCAGGCCTTCACTTGCTATGATCTTCTGCATCTCTATCTTGCCCTCTTCATAGAGCGCTTCAATCGAAACCTTGTCTCCGTATGCTTCGTCGAATATCTTCATTGTATCGGCTGTGTTTCTGCCTATACATTTCTTTGAGGTCTCACTGACATCACCGAGACCGTATCTGTCGGCAACTATCTGCCAGCTGCGAAGCCCCAGTCTTTCCGAGTCGAAGATCACTCCGTCCATATCAAAAACTACTGCGTCTATGTCACTGAACTTAAAACTCATTTTTTCACCTACTTAAAATACATATAAAGATCGCATTTTATCATGCCGTTATATAGCTTGCGTTTTTTATCCGCCTTTTTGCCGAAGAATTTTTCAAACTCCTCATGCGGTGAAATTATAAAACAGGGATTATCCCTGTCAGGGCGCAGCTTCTGACCCAGCACCTTATAAAGCTGTTCAGCCTCTCTTATTTCGAGAAGTCTCTCACCATAAGGCGGATTAACTATCGTTACAGCACCCTTTACAGGCTCATGCGCCCTTATATCACGCTGTTTTATCTCTATCCGTGATGACACTCCTGCCTTTTTAGCATTAAAAGCCGAAAGCTCACAGGCAAACTCGTCAATATCAAAGCCGTAAGCTCGAAACTTCGTGTCCTTAACCATTGAATCCATAGCCTCAGTTCTTGCCTGCTGCCATACAGTTTCGGGTATCTGCTCCCAGTTCTGAGCTTCAAAGCTGCGTCTTAAACCCGAAGCTATATTATGAGCCTTGTATGCAGACTCAATAAGAAATGTTCCCGAGCCGCACATGGGGTCGCAAACAACAGTATCCCGCCTGATACGGGCAAGGTCAACTATGCCTGCGGCAAGGGTCTCCTTAATAGGAGCAGCGTTTGAAACACGTCTGTAGCCACGCTTATGAAGCCCCACTCCCGATGTATCAAGGCAGACCGACACCATATCCTTATGTATTGAAAACCGCACTCTGTGACGAGCACCGCTTTCCTCAAACTGCCTTATGCCGTACTTTTCTCCAAGCCTTGTAACTATGGCCTTTTTGATTATGCTCTGGCAATCGGGCACGGAATGCAGCTTTGAATTCAGGCTGTGACCCACCACAGGGAACTCATCAAGCTTACCTATATACTGTTCCCAGGGCAAGGCTCTGACACCCTCGAAAAGCTCTTCAAAGCTTCTCGCTTCAAAGCTTCCGACTTCAATCAGCACTCGCTCCCCTGTTGCTATCCATAAGTTAGCTTTTGCAAGAATAAGCTCATCACCTGAAAACGAAACCTTTCCGTCAGTAACCGATACGTTCTCACCGCCAAGCTTTTTGACCTCATAAGAAAGCGTGCTCTCCAGTCCGAAATGACATGGCACAACTAATCTGTATTCCATATTTTACTCCTCTTCTTAAAAAGCCCCCATATCATATATGGGGGCTTTGAAGTTTTAGTGATAACCGCTGCAAACCTCAGGCTCATTCGACTTCTTATAGTAGCCGTCTGCCTTATTGGAGCAGCCCGGTCCTGCGATCTTGCCTGTTGCTTTACAGTAGCTCAGCTTCTCGACTGACTCAGGCATTTCAAATGTCTCGTCAAACGATTTATGCTTCTCGCTGTCAGCAACATCACCAAAGATGTTTTTCCAGATAGCACCGATATTCTGATAATCATTAGTCGGTATCTTTGAAGGATTCTCGTAACCGATCCATACTCCCGAGACATAATCAGGTGTACAGCCTACAAAGGTAAGGTCATTCCAGTCAGACGATGTACCTGTCTTACCTACGAGGTCAGTATTGGAGAGCTTCGCATAACGACCTGTACCGTTTTCCTCAGTTATAACGTGCTGCATCATTCTGTTCATAACGTATGAGGTCGATTCGGAAATTGCCTGCTTGTAGCCGTCAGTTTTCTCATAGATAACATTGCCGTCAATATCCTCGATCTTGGAAACATAAGAAACATCATACTTCTTACCGCCGTTGCCAAAGATCATATATGCTCCGACAAGCTCCTCAAGGTAGGTACCGTTAGTAAGACCTCCGACAGTTACAGGTGCGTAGGTAGCATCTGACTCCTCAAGAGAACTTATATCAAGCTTATCCTTCAGGAAGCTGTAAGAATATTCGGGTGTCATCTTCTGAACGAGCTGAGCAGGCAGAGTATTCAGCGAGCGCTGAAGCATCTCGGTCGTAGTCAGGTCTTTATATGACCAGTTACCGTCATCGCCGTACTCAGAGTAGTTTACAGGCCACTTTTGCTTGGTTCCTTCTATCTCTATTTCGATGGGCGAATCGTTAAACAGAGTTGAGCAGGTCATAAGGTCCTGATCGAGCGCCGGTGCATAAGACGCTATAGGCTTGATACACGAACCCGGAGATCTGGTTGCGTCGGTAACGGTACTGTAAATACGTGATTCAGTCTTTTCATTTCTGCTTCCGACTACAGCCTTAACATTGCCCTGATAGTCCATCGCAATAAAGCCTGACCACAGCGTATCCTCCTCTGGGTCCATACTGTAGGTGGTAAAGTTCGATGCATCAAGCATCTCGTCCTCGACCTTGTTCTGCATATTAATATCAACTGTTGTATAGACTGTAAAGCCGCCGTCTCTGAGTCTGTCGCCTGCTTCCTGTCTTGTGATACCGATAGCATCGGCAATTCTCATTTCGGTCTCATTAAGAGCCGCATCCATAAACCACGATGTAGGGCCGAAATCTCTGTCCTCTTCATCATAGATAGCAGCACTTGAGTACGAAATATCACCTGTGATAACAAGCTCCTCATTTACTGCCTGATTGTACTCTTCCTCGTCGATAGCACCGTTACTGAGCATATGGTCAAGACAGTAAATACGTCTTTCCTTATTACCCTTCGGGTTATCGTAGGGGTTATTCAGACCCGGCATATTGGTCATACCTGCAAGTGAAGCAGCCTCAGCAAGGTCAAGCTCCGAAACATCTTTTCCGAAGTAATAGTTAGCAGCAGCCTGAACGCCGATAATATCGTACTCCTGAGTATTCATCGGCACGATATTAAGATAGCTTTGCAGGATATCTTCCTTTGTGTACGTCTTTTCGACGTTTATAGAACGGAAAATCTCTCGTATCTTACGTTCCATACCCTTAATACTGTCACGGTCATCATCACCTGTGATAAGCTTGATAGTCTGCTGGGTAATGGTCGAACCACCTATCTGCCGTCCGCCGTAAATCGGGATAAATACGTTTACGAAGGCTGCAAAGGTTCTCTTAAAGTCAACACCGTCATGCGAGTAGAAACGCTCGTCCTCAGTGTACACGAATGCATCTTGTACCACCTGAGGGATATTTTCAATATCGCACCATGCAACGTGCCTGTTGGTATTTCTGATTGCGTAATAGAGTTCAAACTCCTTTGAATCGGGGTCTTCCTCATCATAATCAGGATTTTCATATAAAAATCTTGAAATATTGCTAGTCTCTGTCTTATCAAGGCTTACTGTAGTTGTAGTATCAGCAAAATTCAGGACATAAATTGTCATGACCGTTGCAAATATCGAACCTGTAATAATAATGATAAGAAACAGCGACAGAAGAAAAATTCCAAAGCCCTTTAATATCTTCACAGGCAAGCTTGTCTGTTTCTTTTTCTTTTTTCGTTTTTTTGTTGGCGCAGTCCTCATCGGATCGCGCATAGCTTTTACGTCTTCCATAAAACTATCCTTTCATCTGTTCTTCTCCGCCATATTACCGCAGCAGCGGCAGGCACTGCAGAAATAAACAAACAGGGGCGATCTCTCGCCCCCTGATAGATCAAATTGTTCAGCCACGGAAGAGAGATCCTTATTCAGCCGAATCCTCTGCTGTCTCCTCGACAGTCTCATCAGCCTCATCATCAGCAGGCTCAGCGTCATCGGGGAGCAGAGCTCTGATAGAAAGACTGATTCTCTTCTTATCTGCATCGATCTCTGTGATCTTACACTCAACTTCCTGACCAACAGAAAGAATGTCAGCAACATTATTTACTCTCTGATTAGCGATCTGAGAGATATGGATAAGACCGTCGATACCGTCAATGATCTGAGCAAACGCACCGAATGATGTTATCGAAACTACGGTCGCTTTTACAGTCTGGCCAACCTCATAATTAGCCTTGAAGATCTCCCAGGGATTCTCGGAATCCTTCTTATAAATGAGTGAAACCTTCTTGGTCTCATTGTCAATGTCCTTGATCTTTACTGTGATCTTATCACCAACGGAAACTACATCAGAGGGGTGCTTGATCCTCTTCCATGAAAGGTCCATTCTTCTTATAAGACCGTCAACACCGCCGAGGTCAACAAACACACCGTAATCAGTGATAGACTTAACAGTTCCCTCAACCTCGGAATCGATCTGTGCAGTCTCAAAGAACTTAGCCTGAGCAGCAGCTCTCTCCTCTCTTGCAACAGCACGGATAGAACCAACAGCTCTCTGCTTAGCCTCATTTACCTCAAGGATCTTGAACTTAACAGTCTGCTTTAACAGCTCGTTAAGATCATAATCTCTTCTTGGTGCAGCCTGTGTAGCAGGTACAAACACCTTAACACCGTTATAGGATACAAGCACTCCGCCCTTAACAACGTTAGTAACTGTACCCTCAAGAACACTCTCAGCCTCGCTTGCTTCAACTATCTTCTGGAAGCCGAGTACAGCGTCAACCTTCTTCTTTGAAAGTGTAACGATACCCTCCTGATCGTTAGTCTTGAGAACTATAAGATCAAGAGTATCTCCAACCTTTACAGCCTCCTCAGGCTTTACGGTAGGATCATCGGAAAACTCATTTGCAGGAATATAGCCTGTATGCTTTGTTCCAATATCTACAGCTACCTCGCCGTTATTTATATCAGTAACGACGCCTTCAACCTTCATACCGATATGTATTTTTTTGAGGGTTTTCTCAAGCTCCTCCTCAAAATTAAATTCTTCGTCAACATTGTTCAACATTTCACTCATGGTCTGTTGTACCTCCTTGATTATATAAGCAGGTGTTGAAGCACCCGCAGAGATCCCGATAAAATTTGCACCCCGTAAGTCAATATCGCAATTTCTGAGTCCGTCTGCGTCCTCGACAAGATAACACTTATCACAGAACTCACTGCAGACAGCCTTTAGCTTCAAGGTGTTCGAGCTGTGCAGCCCCCCAACAATCACCATAACATCAGCCTTTGCCGCCATTTCAGCAGCTTCCTTCTGACGTTCCTGTGTTGCGTTGCAGATAGTATCAAATACCATCGCATCCGGCAGCAAGCGTTCAAACAGCTTCTGACAGTCACTCCACACATTTCTATTATACGTCGTCTGCGCTAAAATTGCAACCTTTTTTGATGAAAAATCCTTTTCTCTCACCAAATTCTCAAAATCCTGACAAGAACCAAACACATAACTCTCCCCCGAGCAATGCCCTCTTATCCCCTGAACCTCAGGGTGTCCCGCATCGCCCGCTATAAGAATTATATATCCCTCATCGGACCTTTCGCTTGCAATCTTATGTATACGGCTCACAAAAGGACAGGTAGCATCTACAATATCAACGCCCTTTTCCCTCAGCTCGTCATACACCTGTGCAGCCACTCCATGTGACCGAATGACCACCGTGTCGCTCTCTCTGACCTCTGAAAGCTCCTTCGGGAAAACTCCCTTTGCCTTAAGATCAGAGACTACATTAGGATTGTGAATAATCGGACCTAACGTTACAACATTATTTCGGCTATCTAACATATTATACACTATTTTTACGGCTCTGTCTACACCAAAACAGAATCCCGCAGTTTTAGCAACAAAAATTTTACAATCTCTTAACATTTAGTGCACCAGATCAACGATATTTTCCATAATTTCACTTTTGATTTTCTTCAGATCTCTTGGAGATGTACTTGCAATACCAAGCTTCTGAGGCTCAATAGGCTTGCCGTATCTTACAACAACCCTTTTCCTGAATTTGAGCTTACCCTCAAAATTAATTCCGACAGGCACTACCTTAGTCTGTGCAACAGCGGCTACAAGTGCAACACCTGTCTTGCCCTTGCCGACCTTGCCGTCTTTGGAGCGTGTGCCCTCCGGGAAGATAACGAGGTTTCTTCCCTTTTCGAGCTTTTCTACCGAGGTATCGATAACGCTTGTGTCACCTGAGCCTCTGACGACCGGGAAAGCTCCGAATGCTTTAATAAGTGCTGTAAAAAACACATTCTTGTGGAAGAGCTCCTCCTTAGCCATATAGGAGATAGGCACTCTCGCATGAAGCGCTATGAACACAGGGTCCTGATAGCTTCTGTGGTTTGAAGCGAAGATATTTCCACCGTCCTTAGGGACGTTCTCAACGCCCTCATAGGAGATATTGTAATAAATATGGTATATGCCTATAACGATATATCTCAGAACATTATAAAAAAACACATGAAAGAAATTCAGCTTATGCTTTTTGCTGATCGGTCTTACAGGCATTAGCTCCCTGTCACGGGATGAAGTTTTTTTTTGAGCCGTTTCCTCTTTCGGGATATTGCTGACTACAGTATTGTAGATTTTATCTATAGACTCCTCTAATGTCAGCTCCGAGGTATCGACCTCTATTGCGTCATCAGCCTTTTTTAGAGGTGCAGTCTCTCTGTTCATATCCTGCTCGTCACGCTTGATGATGTCCGCAAGAACTTCCTCAAAGCTTATGTTTTCGCCCTTCTCGACAAGCTCTTTAAGTCTTCTCTCTGCTCTTTTTTCAGCTGAAGCTGTAAGGAAAATCTTCACCTGCGCACGGGGAAGAATAACAGTTCCTATATCTCTGCCGTCCATGATGATATTGTTTTTCTTAGCAATATCCTTCTGGAGACCGAGCAGGAACGTTCTTACCTCAGGATAGGAGGAAGTCTTTGATGCTGCCATTGAGACCTCAGATGTTCTTATCTTCTCGGATACGTCTTCGCCGTTGAGGATCACTCTCTGCTCACCGTTTTCATAGGTAAGCTTTACATCGACCTCGGGAAGAAGAGCCGTTACTGCGCTCTCATCTTCAAGCACAACTCCCTTATTCAGCATAAACAAAGCGATCGAACGGTACATTGCTCCCGTATCGACATACACATAGCCAAGCTTCTTTGCAGCTGCTCTGGCTATTGTAGATTTTCCTGCCCCCGAAGGGCCGTCAAGAGCCACATTTATTGTCATAATAATTCTCCTTTTGCAGAATTTATTGCTTTAGCAGCCGCATTGGCTGTCGAAAACGCTATCTGTAGATTATATCCGCCTGTATAGGCATCGACATCAAGGATCTCCCCGATGAAATAGAGCCCTCCGCAGAGCTTTGACTCCATAGTTGATGGGCTTATTTCTTTGACTGAAACGCCGCCCCTTGTAATGATAGCCTCATCAATAGGTCTCATTTTTGAGACAGTGAAGCTAAGCCCTTTTACCGTTTCAAGAAGCCTTCTTCGCTCCTCGCGGGTGACTGAGTTTGCCTGCCTTGTACCATCAAGCTCTGCTCTTGACAGAACCATCGGAATAAGCTTTGCAGGCAGAAGCTTTCTCAGAACATTTGAAAGCTCCTTATTCGGGAACTCTGTTAAGTCTCTGACTATCCGCCTGTCAAGCGCCGCTTCATCAAGACCGGGTTTCAGATCTATTTTTATAGTATAACCGTATTTTTTCAGATTGTCAATATGTGCTGATGCAGAAAGCACCAAAGGTCCGCTTAATCCGAAATGAGTAAAAAGCATCTCGCCAAGCTCTGAATAAACAGGTTTCTTTTTGCCCTCTTTATAAAGGTACAGTGTACAGTTTCTGAGTGACAGACCCATAGCCTCGGCGCATTCAGGCTGTTCTTTGCATACTATAGGGCAAAGAGAGGGGGTTATTTCTGTAACAGTGTGACCGACGGACCTTGCTATCTCATAGCCTGAGCCGTCTGAGCCCGTGCCGGGATAAGAGCGTCCGCCGCAGGCAATAACTACGTTTGAAGCGATGTATTTTCCGCCGCTGCACATTAAGCCTGACGCTCTGCCGTTCTCGGCAAGAACCGACCGAACCTCATCTCTTATAAACTCCACTCCGAGTTTTCTGCACTCCCCTGTCAAAGCATTTACTATATCGTGTGCGTTGTCACTCACGGGGAAAACACGGTTTCCCCTTTCAGTTTTAAGGGGCACACCCAGAGCCTCAAAAAAAGCTTTCGTATCGGCTGAGGAAAAGCCCTCCAAAGCCGAATACATAAACTTCGGATTTCGGGGAATGTTCTTCATTATATTTTCATTATCACTGTCATTAGTGACGTTGCATCTTCCCTTTCCTGTTATGGAAAGCTTTATTCCGCAGCGGTCTTTTTTCTCAATTACAGCACAGGAGAGGCCTCTCCTTGCTGCCTGTACAGCACACATAAGCCCTGAAGCTCCGCCGCCTGCGATAAGAACGTCATATCGGGACATCAGAGATCCTCTCCGTTCTTCTCATAAACGTCATATTTCTCCCAGACCTCTTCAAGCCTGCCGAAGGTCTCATACACAGCATCTATATTTCTGTTTGAAGCTGCAATTATAAGCGCATTTATAAGGCTCATAGGTGCTACAAGAGAATCAACAAACGAAGCCATATCGCTCCTTGCAAGCAGAAGGCTGTCAGCATACCTTGCAATAGGCGAGGTCATCGAATCCGTGATAGCAATAACGTTCGCTCCGTTATCACGGGCATACCTGAGCGCCTGAACAGTCTGCTTTGAATATCTCGGAAACGAGATACCTATGATAGCATCTTTTTCATTTATACGCATAATGCGCTCAAAAAGTTCTGAGGTTGTTGCAGAGACCACAAGCTTTACATTTGCAAAGAGCAGTCCGAGATAGTAGCTTAGAAACGATGCCAGTGAAGCAGCACTCCTTGTGCCGACTATGTAAATAGTCTGTGCTGAAACTATAGTATCAACAGCTCTGTTAAAGTCCTCGGCTGAGGTCTCCTCCATTGTTTTTCTTATTCTCTCAATATCAAGAGTAAGAACCTGCTCAAGAACATTGTCGGAGCCTATAAAATCGGAAGCAGCTTCTATACGCTGAACGGCTGTAAGCTTATTTCTCACAAGCTCCTTCAGAGCCTTCTGAAGCTCGGGGTAGCCCTCATAGCCAAGCTCGGAAGCAAATCTCACTGTAGTTGACTCGCTGACACCGACTGTCTCGCCAAGCTTATGAGCTGTCATAAAGGCTGCCTTATCATAATGCTCAAGCATATAGTTTGCAATAAGCTTATGTCCTTTTGACAGGCTTGGAAGCCTTTCATTTATCAGAGAAAACAAATCTTTGCTTGCTGCATTCATTTCTTACCCTCCCGATCAGAGCTGAGCTCTTTCCTGAGTGCGATCAATTTGTTTTTACGCTCTTCTGCTTCTTTAGTATTTTTACGGTATTTACCGTCACTGATAAATACCATATCGCCTTGTGAAAGAGGTTTGGGAAAGTCAGCCAGTCTGATCTCTTTTTTTGAGCCGTCATCAGAATAGAGAACTGCGACCCCGTCTTCGATTCTGTCAACAATATACGCATTATTTCGGTTTGATTGTTTCAATTGCATCAGCTTCTTTTTCTGTAGTCATATCAAGTCCCTCACCGTCCGAATAGAACACTATATCTCCGCAGACTGAGGTAACATATATCTTTTCTGTATATTTTCTGACCCTTCGGAGCGTTTCTCCCGAGGGGTGTCCGTAGGTATTGTCAAGTGAGCATGAGATAACACAGTACCTGGGCAGAACCTTATTCAGGAAGTCATATCCCGTTGAGCCAGAGCTTCCGTGATGACCTGCTTTAAGCACCTTGGCTGACAAATCAAAGCCCTGAGATATAAGGTCTTCCTCTTCGGCGGTCTCACAGTCTCCCGTAACGAGGAAGCTGTTGTCACCGTCAACTATTTTAACTACGACTGAATAGTTATTCAGATCATCATACTCTCCTTTAGGTGTAAAGGTTGTGACTTCACAAGTGCCAAGCTTAAAGCTTGTATCAGCGGCAGAGGTGATTTTCAAGTCCTTCTGTTTCAGAGACAGCAGAAGCTGCTCAAAAACATACGATGTCGGAGTAAGCTCATCGGGGAAATCAGGCATTATAAACGTGCCTATTTCAAAGCTGTCTATTATCTCGCTCATTTCTCCGATATGATCTGAGTGAGGGTGAGTTGCAATAAGATAATCAAGCTTCTTGACACCGTGATTTCTCAGATACCACTGAACATCATTGTACTTGTCAACATCACCGCTGTCTATAAGCATAGCATGACCGTCAGAGATAACCAGCGTCGCATCGCCCTGACCGACATCTATAAAATGCACTTCTGTTGCGGCATTATATGCAGGCTTATCAGCAAGATGCAATGCCCGAAGCAGATCATCAATGTTAATAAGACCGCTTATATGAAGAAGAAAAACGATAATAACTATAAAGTCAACAACCAGCAGAAGTGTTATTCTCCACTGATAGTCTTTGACAGTTTTCCTGCCGATCATCGTCTTGCCTGCATTTCAGCCCATTCCTCGGCAGTAATCTTTATCTGCCTGGGCTTAGCACCCTCCTGCGGACCGATTATTCCCATTTCTTCTATTTCGTCCATAATACGGGCTGCTCTCGGGAAGCCGAGCTTCAGCTTTCTCTGAAGAAATGCAGTTGAGGCATTCTGCGTCTGAACTATAATGGAAATTGCCTGATTTACAAGGTCATCATCAGGGTTTATCACAACATTTTCATCGGAAGCACCCTTGCTGTCCTTTGGAACAGGAGTGTTCTCATCGACCTCTGCGATTATCTCCTGACTGTATTCAGCAGTATGCTCATTTTTGAGGAAGTCAACTATTGAGCTTATCTCTCTTGACGAAGCAAAGCCGCTTTGAATTCTTATCGGCATTCTTGTACCGATAGGCTTATAAAGCAGGTCGCCGTTTCCGAGAAGCTTCTCTGCTCCGCTTTCATCGAGGATAACTCGTGAGTCAATATTACTTGCAACGCTGAGCGAAACTCTTGACGGAATATTTGACTTGATAAGACCCGTCAGGACATCAGCTCTTGGAGACTGCGTAGCAATGATCATGTGTATGCCTGCGGCTCTTGCAAGCTGAGCAAGCTTCAGAACAGAATCCTCAACCTCGCTTCTTGCAGCCATCATAAGGTCTGCAAACTCGTCTATTACGATAACGATCTGGTGCATAAGGCTAAGCTTGCTTCTTATCTCGTCACGCTCTTCCTCGGGCTTTTCACGCTCTTCAAGAACCATTTCATTAAAGTCCTGAAGATTCTTTACGTTGTTTGCCTCAAACATAAGATAGCGCTTGTTCATTTCATTTACTGCCCAGCCGAGTGCTCCTGCTGCCTTCAAAGGCTCGGTAACAACGGGAATGAGCAGATGCGGTATCTTATTGTATATCGGGAATTCGACCTTTTTGGGGTCAATAAGGATCAGCTTAACTTCATCGGGAGATGCATGATAAAGTATGGACAGAATTATTGAGTTTGTAAACACAGACTTACCCGAGCCTGTAGTACCTGCAACAAGAACATGAGGCATTTTTGCAATGTCGCCCATAACGATCTTGCCCTCAATGTCCTTACCGACTGCAAATGTAAGCTTACCCTCGGAGCTTCTGTATTCCTCGCTGTCGATAAGCTCACGCAAAGAAACGGTATCTCTGTGTGTGTTCGGCACTTCTATACCAATGCAGGCTTTTCCCGGAACAGGCGCCTGAATACGCACGCTCCATGCAGCAAGGCTCAAGGCTATATCATCGGACAGACCCTTTACCTTAGCTATCTTGACACCTGCAGCAGGCTCAAGCTCATATCTGGTAACGGAAGGGCCTCTGTGTATGCCGACTATTCTGGTTTTTACTCCATAGGTTTCAAGAGTTTCAACAAGCTTCTGAGACTTGTCCTTTATTTCCTGCTGAGCTGCCTCAGGATCAACTGCATTTTTCGGATATTTAAGGAGATCGACAGGCGGCCTTACATAAGCAGACAGCTGAGTTTCCTTCTCAAAAAGGGTTGTCTGGCCGTTCTTCTCGACATTGATCTTAAACGGCTTCGCCTCCTCTTCGGGCTCAGTGTTTTCAAGCTTTTCGGGCTTTGCACGAGGCTTTCTCTTTCTGCCTGTTACAGCCTCATTAATCATTTTTGTGAGGTCTTCCTCTTCGGTCGGCTTGAATTCTGCTTCTGTCTTTTCAGGCTTAGAAACCGAGGGGTGCTCAGGCATCTGTTCAAACATTGGCTCTTCATCGTGAGCGCCCTCACTGATTATCTCATAAGCCTCAGCGGCCGACAGAGGGTCATTATCCGGGTAATATTTTGCTATATCTATCTTAGCATTCTTTCTTGCATTTTTCTTAGCTGCACGGTCTGCATTGCGCTTTGCAAGCTCTTCGGGAGACGGTGCATTTGCAGCCCTGTTGAGCCTGTCCTCATTCACAGCTTCATAGCCCTTTACTACAGGTGCAGTTAAGCCTTTAAGAAGCTGGGGCAGTGTGATATTTGTAAGCAGCAGCACAAACAACAATGAGATCAGCACTATAACTATAGCGCCGCCCACTCTTTTGAACGCCCATAAGATAGGCCACCCGAGAACTGCGCTTGCAATTCCGCCGCCTTTCAGGGAAACACCATCAGTATAAAGCCCTTTAAGCTTCAGCCAGAAGCTTCCGCCGTTTACAGCACCGACCTGTATTATCTGAACAGTTCCCGAAAGCAGGAGCATAAGTATCAATGCCTCTACGACCTTTGCAGTAACACTGTTTCGGCTGAAATCCGAGGCTATCATCAGCGCTGCAGCAATTATAAGCGGCGCAAACAGATATGAAGCCACACCGAAAACACCTCTGTTGAGATCATGGAGACTGCGCCAGAGCCCGCCTCCGGGGATAAAGGTCACAAAGAGCTCAAAAATGCCGAAGAAAAACAGTATGTATGACCAGAAGCGTCTGCTCTCTTTTTCCTGTACAGCCTTAGCAGAGCTTGCCGATGCTTTGCTTTTGCCGGCGGCAGCAGTAGTATTCTTTTTTGCGGCGGGGGCTTTTGCCTGAGGCTTTTTCGCAGCAGCCGATGTGTTTTTCTGCTGTGCAGTCTTCCCTGAAGTCCTCTTAGCTCCCGTTTTTTTATCTGCCATTTAGCTCATTCGTTCCTTTCCCTAAAATGTCTAAAAAGCCTGAAAGTATCTTTCAAGCTTTTTGAACAGATATGATCAATATTGAATCAGTTTCCGCCGAAGCTTATCGGTCTGCCCATGATAAGCTCAATAAATGAGATCAGCAGAACAAGCACTCCGAGTATTGCGGTATAATATGCGAAAATCTTGAATTTATCATTTTTAACAAGCCATGACACAAGCTTTATAGCACAAAGACCGACAAAGGCAGCAACTACAAAGCCTATAAAGCATGAGCCCCACGCAATTTCTGCTCCCGAGGACACTGCATCCTTTACCTCAAGCAGACAGCTTGCAAAAATTACGGGTATTCCCATTATGAATGAATACTTAACCGCAGTCTCTCTTGTGAAGCCCGAGAAAAGTCCTGCGCTTATAGTAGAGCCTGAACGTGAAACGCCCGGAAGAAGTGCTACTGCCTGAAACAGTCCTACGGTTACTGCATCTTTAGGCTTGATTTCCGATGCCGTCTTATTTCCCTTTGCACACCTGTCCGACATCAGAAGGATCGCCGCTGTATACAGGAAGCACAGACCCTCGGCAAAAATACTTTTGTCCTCGGCTATGCCCTCAAACCAGCTCTTAACAAAAACAAACGGTGCAAGACAGAAGCATGACAGAATAATCATTACGATCATTCGTCTTTCAACGTTCATATCTTTCAGAGTAAACTCTCTGTGTACGATATCCTTGCACATAACTCCCAGCTCTTTTATCATAGCCCAGATAGTCTGTCTGAAAGCTATAAACACTGCTACAAGCGTTCCGAGATGAAGCACTGCAGAGAAAAACAAAGCTCCCTCTCCGCTGTTGCCTGTAAAATGCTGATACAGGGACAAATGTCCCGAGCTTGAAACAGGCAGGAACTCTGTCAGTCCCTGAATGATTGCCTGAAATATCGCACTCACTATACTCATAATGTCCTCCAAAAATGTCTGTATGTAACGGAAAGCTCAGCTCTCCGTTTGTTCCTCAATCATTCTGTAAAGCTCACCGACAGCATCGGAAAGCCCTCCGAGCCTGTCAACTATGCCCTCTTTAACTGCCTGCTCGCCCTCAACCACTGAGCCTACGTCCATGACCAATTCTCCCGTAGCCATGATAAGCTCCCTGAATCTCTCCTCGGATATCGACGAGTTTTCGGTTACAAACCTGACAATTCTGTCCTGCATTTTCTCAAAGTAAGACAGTGTCTGCGGTATCCCGGGGACAAGCCCGTTCATTCGTACAGGGTGTATAGTCATTGTGGCACTTTTAACTATAAACGAGGTCTTGGCACTTACAGCAAGCGGAACTCCTATTGAGTGTCCTCCGCCGACCACAAGCGACACCGTAGGCTTTTTCATTCCCGAAATAAGCTCTGCAATCGCAAGCCCGGCCTCGACATCTCCGCCGACAGTATTCAGAATGATAAGCAGACCCTCAATATTTGTGTCCTGCTCGACTGAAACTATCGTAGGTATAATATGCTCATACTTAGTGGTTTTATTATCGGCAGGCAGGATATAATGCCCCTCGATCTGCCCGATTATGTTAAGGCAATGAACCGAGTGCTTTGCATTCGGAAGGGTAATGCTCCCGAGCCCTGCACCAAACAGTTCCTTTTCATCAACCTCATTAAAAATATCATCAAGCTCTTCCATTCAGATCAACCTCCGCTCTATAACGGAAGTATCTGCAAAATCGCCCGATTTATTCAGGCACAGCCCGACATATTAATAATAACATATTAAGCCGTCAATGTCAACCTTTATATGTACAAAAAATTTCCCATTATTTCTAAGGCAACACCGCACGACCAATGTGCATCAGATGCGCCGTCCAGATTTTTGTCAGATTGCCTAAATTCGACGCAGGCTTGCTGACGCAAGTCAAGGAGAATTTGG
>DGRP01000091.1:0-779 GCA_002391065.1 Ruminococcus sp. UBA4385
GCATCTATTTTCAGAAAAGCTGTCAGCACCAGTGCCGCTGCCATGATAACATAGGAGACAGAGTGCTTTTTCGTTGCCATGAACATGGTATAGACCGCTTTGAGTATCAGAGCGAGAACGCCTGCTCGGATTCCCATAAAGGCATACTGCACAGCTCTCGACTCCTGAAAGGCTTTCAGGACAAAAGAAATAAGCGAGATAATAAGGAACGACGGCAGAACCACACCCAGCGTTGCACAGACAGCGCCGGGCGTTCCTGCGGTACGGCTGCCCACAAAGGTTGCTGCATTGATCGCCACCGGTCCCGGTGTGGACTCTGCGATCGCAACGACTTCCAGTATATCGTCCTCATTCAGCCATTGTTTATTATCACAGACCTCACGCTGTATCAGCGGTATCATGGCATATCCACCGCCGAAGGTAAATGCGCCGATCTTCATGAAGGTCAGGAACAGATCAAGGTTTTTGTTCATAGGATCACCCCATAGCATTATACCACAGTGCTATGGGGTGTGTCAATTTGTAGGGCTTTATTGACTTTGAATCCAGGGTTCAAAGTTAGACACAAGCGAGAGCGTCGGCAAGGAGTACGGCGTGAGCAAAGGCTCTGTTGTCCGCCTTATCCGCATCAACAAGCTGATTGACGAACTGAAAGCCCTTGTGGACAGCGGAGATATTGCTATCCGTGCAGGAGTGGAGCTTTCTTTCCTGTCGGAAGATACACAGGCAGTCGTTGCCGGGTGTGCTGAGGACTGCAAGATCGACATGAAGAAAGCGAA
>DGRP01000091.1:850-27376 GCA_002391065.1 Ruminococcus sp. UBA4385
GCATCTGCCGATGATGAAGGCAATATCGAACGCTACACCGTAGAAAGTATCATCAGCGGAGAGGACGGCGAAGCAAAGCCGAAGCCCAAGAGCGTGAAGATCAGCAATGATACCTACACCAAGTATTTCAGCGAGGGTGTCAAGGCTAAGGAAATTACGGAAACTATTGAAAAGGCACTTGCTTTCTACTTTGAAAATATGGAGGAGAACTAACATGAAGAAGTTTATCACAGCGATATTCTGCACCGCACTTGCACTCAGATCAGACTTTACAGCCTACGCTGCCGAAGCCCCCGACCGTGAGAGTCTTGAAACCGCCATTTGGGAAGATCTCTGGAACGGCAAGGGTGACAACGGACTTGACTATCCCGAAGCATCGTACAAACGGTCCTGTGATCGGTAGCCCAAATGCGTTCTGGTTCAAGGATATAAATGATCCAAAGTTTAATAAGGTGCTTAAAGCATATTTGGATGCTCACATGGTTAATGGCGTATGCTTCAGGAAGTGCGCTGAAGGATATCTTAATGATATGCAGCTTTATGATGAGGTGCTTTCTGCAGCGGTTCCTGATATATGTCAGAAGGAGTATGACTTTTCTGAGAGAGGCGCTCAGAAGCTTACTTCAATAACTGATCTTTTATCTTATCCACAATACTACGATGAGCATTTTAAGAGTCAACTTACAGAATATTCTGTCCAAAGTTCTAGGATTAAGGCGGCTCATGCATATCTGCTAAAAAGCTTAAAAACTATACCTCAATATATCGTTATTGAAAATCTGATGGATTCAATTAAGGTGCTTTTAGAATTTGTCCAAAATAAAACTGCCGAGAATTCATATATAGAGGGAGCAGAAGCGGCATATAGGATCATCAAGGAAAAGTATTCCGAGATAGAGATCGACTATGATTTTGAGCATAGATCACTGCCGAAAGTAAGCGAAACAAAAATACTGCCTGAGGATTATTATATTGAATCGGAGTTCCTGGACAGATTGAATAAGATGTTTAAATATGAGTAAGCGGAGAAGGGAATAGCATAAACTCTATATATTTGCTCCTGTTAAGACCACAGTCAACAACATCAGAGCTCTTAGACGTTATGGAGACGATTGTAGAAAAGGATACCTGGCAGAACTAAAACAGCAAGTTTGATAGTATGAAAGGGTGTGTTGTATATTCGGCACACCCTTTACAGTATCGAAAAAATGTGTTATATTAAAACAGGGTGATACTAGGACAGCAAAAGAGTATTTAGATTTTATTGTTAAACAGATGTACTCAACCGTTGTTGCAACGGTTGACAGCGACGGTCTGCCTACAACCTGCCCTATGACTATGTGATACACACCGTCAAACCAATCAGTAGGGAATGACAACGGACGTGCATTACATACTGCTTGAAAGCTCCTGCGTAAGCTGCTTAGGGCTTGCTCTGCAGAATGGTATCGAGAGTACAATTTCTGCTGATTGGATTAAATATGTTGTTACTATGTTTAGAACATTATATATGTGGTTATAGCTTAGTCAAAAAGGAGAAAAATGCTATGGATTATCCTGTGAAAATTAATAAGCTTGAAGTTGAATTAAAACTAACGAATTATAATACTAATAAAATAGAACGATTCTTAATTAAACCTACAGCGTTGACATTCAGTGGTATAAACAAAACGAATCAGACAAGTGAACTAGTTGATTATGCAGTTACTCATGATGGCAGGGCTCTTGAACATGTATATAAAAAGCTTTTAACTTATGATGTATGTCTGAAAGCTGTTAAGAACACTGGGTTAGCATTAAGATTTGTTCCTGAACAATTGATTACAGATGAAATAGTTGATGCAGCTTTAGAACATTCAATATACTTTGCTGATTCGAAAGATGGAATAAATGATATTTATCGCTTTTGCAGTATAGAATTGCCAAAACAATATATTAATCGTGAGTTCTATTCTTATCCAATTAGGTACGTTCCATATCCACTTATAAATGAAGAAAGATTAAGAAAATCCATCCAAAATTCACCTTTCAGCATCAAGGACCTGCCTAGAACATCTAAAGAGTTGTATGAATTAGCTGTTTCAATTGACGGGTTATACATTACACACGTTGTGTCAACCTAAAAACTCGATTAAAGTGATAATACTACGACATAAATAAGATGGTTACTCAAATGAGCAACCATCTCACTTTTTTTATTCGGTTTTACCACAGCTTCTCAACATTGATCAAATGCCTTTTGAGCTTAACAATATCAAGTGTGTTGAGCGTATCATTGCCATCTGTGTTTGCACAGTCAAGGGCATATCCTGTAAGCGGCTCGACTTTGATAAGGTGTCTCTTCAGCTTAACGATGTCAAGCGTGTTTACAACTCCATTTCCGTCAGCGTCACCGATGAGGTTAAGCTCTGGTGTGAGCTCTTCGGTGAGCTTTCCGTCCTTGATCTCTACTGTGTAGGTGCGAGGTACAAAGCCGTGTGCTGAGAATGTGATCTCATAAGCGCCGTCTGCGAGGCTGAGCTCTGCCGAGCCATTAGAAGCTGTGACTGCCTTTCCGCCGTCAACGCTTATGCTGACGTTCTCAGCGGACATTGTTTTGTCGCTTGCATTTAGTTCTATGTTGAGGGTGACAGCATTCTCCGTACCGTCGAGTGGGATAAAGTTAAATTCATTATCCTTGGCGTATTTCTCGGCAGCGGTGCCGGTGTAGCCGTAGATATTAAAGCTATATTTTCTAAACGTATCATAATCAGTATTATAGTAGTACCCAAAAGCCTTATCACCAATGCTTGTCACGCTGTTTGGTATGGTTATGCTTTTAAGGTTTGTACAGTCACAAAATGCCCTATAACCAATGCTTGTAACACTCTTTGGTATTGTTATGCTTGCAAGGCTTGAACATTGATCAAATGCACCCTCACCAATGCTTGTAACACTATTAGGTATGTTTATGCTTTCAAGGCTTGTACAGTGATTAAATGCATATTCACCAATGCTTGTAACACTATTAGGTATAGTTATGCTTTCAAGACTTGTACAGTAATCAAATGCCCAATCGCCAATGCTTGTAACACTGTTTGCTATGGTTATACTTTCAAGGTTTGTACAGTAATAAAATGCACTATCACCAATGCTTGTCACGCTGTTTGGTATGGTTATACTTTTAAGATTTATGCAGTAATAAAATGCATATCTGTCAATGTTTGTAACACTGTTTGGTATGGTTACACTTTCAAGCTTTGTGCAATCTTCAAATGCCCAATCACCAATGCTTGTAACAGTCTTACCATCTATCTTTGATGGTATAGCTATTTCGGAATCACTGCCTGAGTATTTAGTTATCTCCACCGTTCCGTCTTCAAGCACCTGATACTCATAATCACTGTATGTCTCCGCATTAGACGTCAGCAACACACTGCCGAAAGCACCGCTCTCCCCTATCGGAGCAACCGCTGTGCCGAGCATAAGAAATGCCGATGTGACCCCTGCGATAAGCTTTTTGCTAAAATTCATATTATTCCTCCCATTATTTTATCCTAATTTTTAAAATAAAAAGCAACACATCTTCCGACGCATTGCCAAAACTGCAACCGGCTGTCATACCCCATGGCTTAGACCCTTTGGCTTTGCGTCGCTGCCTTTCGGCAGGTTTGCTGATCATTATGTTTATTTTATCATATTGAAGCCGGATAGTCAATGATTATCGAGCTTTCAAGGAGTTTTTCTGCAAAACAGACAACACGCAATATGTCTGTTTGTTTATTACGCTGTAACCGTCAAATCCTCGCTATATCAATAAAATGCCCCTCACTTGTATCCAACATCAAGCAAGGGGCATAATCATTCATTACCGTTAAGCTTCAATTCTTTATCAGCGTACTTGATCAAGTGTATTCTAAGCTTATAAGTCTCATTCGAATTATAGTAATTTATCTTCCATGCCTGGCATTATCATATATTTGAATCCGACACTATTAAATTGAATTCTTATTCGATAAACTTGATCGCTGACTGGTATTATCTCTACAATTTTCCCTTGACCATAATCCTTATGATTAACTGTATCACCAACGCTATATTTGATTATTTGATCATTCCCTTTTACATCGTAATCTTTATTCAACCTTAATACATTTGAAGTACGTCTTTTCGTTGACTGGCTTCTTTTTTCTGTGATAAACAGTGTATCCAGCTTAGGTTCATTATTTAGAATACTATCATCCCAAATACGAATAACGTTCTTATCAAATATAAACTGGATTTTCTTTATAATCAATGAAACTGAATAAATTTCTTTACCTGTATCGTATTCATAATCAAGCTGATTCAACTGCTGTTTTTCATAAAGCAGACCGGATAGGATAGGAAGTTCTTTATTATCTGAACATGAAATAAATCTGTCATACAGCCATGCTTCTTCACGTATCAGCAACTTATGTATATTCTGATAAACTATTCTTTCTTTTTTATCCGGAGTCCAGTAAGCAGTTACTTTACCATCAAAAGGATTAACATACAAATGACTCAACAATGATATGTCAACGATACAACCATGAACATTTCCATTACCGCCAAATCTTTTCACTTCTGCGGATACTTTGTTGATGTATTCATAATATGGTCTCAGTGATTCATATTTCTTAGCAAACCTTAACATATTATTATAATAATAGTCTATGCTATTGCCTTCAGAACATTTTATAGCTACTCCGCCTTGCAAATAATACAGTTTAGCGTTATTCTTTAACATAAAGAAATATAGATCTTTTGCTTTGAGAACATATATCTGACCATCACGATTATATCCTTTGGTACTAATTCCTCGACCTCGATTAAAATCAATATACTCAGAATTTGATATTTCATAAATACCATCATTAAGAGCTATAAATGGATCATACCATCCGCATACTGATATAGAGTTCAACTTCCAATCTTGCGGCTTATAGCCTACCTGATTATCAGATAATACAGTAGTTCCGTCTTTTTTTCTGAGTATAGAATTACGATGTGTATGACCATTAATATATATCCAGTTAGGATTGTAATCTTCATTTGTCCAGTCTGAAGCAGGATTATGCGTTAAAACTATAACCTGCTGACTTCTTGCACATTTCATTATTTTATCATATACTCTCTTGAACCTGACTGAAAGCTTTTTATCTTCGTCTAAGTTTGTTATGGTTTCGGCATATAGGCCAAAACTTGCATTATATTTTGGATTCAAACCAGAAAAGCCAATACCGCCTAAAATAATTAATATGGATTCTTTGCAAATATCACCTAATTCTTTTTCACTTAAACTAATTATTTGTTTTTCATTGATTACTCTATCAGACTGATTTTTGTACTTTATGTAAAGAGCATTTTGAAGGATATTTACATTTGCATATTTCCCTAGTGTATCTTTATAATCAAATATGATCGCTTGCAGTATTTCTGGTTTTGATAGCTTATCTAGATATTCTGTAATTCTTGTTCTGTCCCATAGTTCATGGTTTCCTAAGACGGCAATAGTTCTGCCTTTCCAATGTTCTTTCAGAATCATAAAAAATTTATAAGACCAACTAATAGAATCAGCAACATCGCCGCCAATAAGAAGAATTGCATTTGTACCTTCGATTGGATCAATCATTTTTTTGATCTTATTATGCAGATACTTTTTTATCTCATCATCAGACAGCTTACTATCGGATAATTCCTTTATTTGATGCTCAACATGAATATCTGAGATATAATATACTTTTTGAAAAGAACCGACAGCCGATTCAGAAAGATCATAGCTTAACGGCTTATCATATTCGACCAATGTAAACTCAGGCAAAACAGGATATTCATCCTCTGATGATATATTCATGAGTCCATTGTTTATTATAGATTCTTTTATCATTTCTTTGCACTTCCTGTATCAGTTATGCATACAAAAGGTTATTCTATCATAATCTCCGACGGTATAGGTTCATATTTCTCTGAGACGTTTAATAAAAGTATAATACATTACACACGTTGTGTCAACCTAAAAACTCGATTAAAGTGATAATACTACGACATAAATAAGATGGTTACTCAAATGAGCAACCATCTCACTTTTTTTATTCGGTTTTACCACAGCTTCTCAACATTGATCAAATGCCTTTTGAGCTTAACAATATCAAGCGTGTTGAGCGTATCATTGCCATCTGTGTTTGCACAGTCAAGAGCGTAGCCTTTGAGTGGCTCAACCTTGATTAGGTGTCTCTTCAGCTTAACGATGTCAAGCGTGTTTACAACTCCATTTCCGTCAGCGTCACCGATGAGGTTAAGCTCTGGTGTGAGCTCCTCGGTGAGCTTTCCGTCCTTGACCTCTACTGTGTAGGTGCGAGGTACAAAGCCGTATGCTGAGAATGTGATCTCATAAGCGCCGTCAGCAAGGCTGAGCTCTGCCGAGCCGTTATCGGAAGCTAAAGCTGCTTCACCGTCAATGCTTATGCTGACGTTTTCAGCAGACATGGTCTTATCGTTTGCGTTGAGAATTATATCAAGAGTTATTGCCTCTTCCTTGATAGGGTCAACAAAGCTATCATCGTACTCGTCACCGCAGAGCGTGCACTTGTGATGTGTGTAGCCTTGCTCGGTTGTGGTTGGAGCGATAACTGTGTCAACGTATTTGTGCCCGAGCACCTTAGTGTAAGTATCAGTATACTCGTCTTTGCAGACTGAGCAAGTATGCACTGTGTAACCCTTTTCAGTGCAAGTTGGCGGTACAACCATTTCATTGTATTTGTGGCCGCTAGCCTTGATGATTTCAGTGTAGCTATCACCGCAAGAACAAGTATAAGTTCTGATTCCGTCTTCCGTACAGGTCGCAGACTTGGTGATCTCAGACGTATAGCTGTGACCGTTTGCAGGAATTATATTATCCTTATAGCTGTCTCCGCAGACGCTGCAAACGTGCTCGTCATAGCCTGCCTCGGTATCGGTAGGCGGAACTGTTGTGGTTTCGTATTTGTGACCTGCTGCCTTGATAGTCTCGGTGTAGCTGTCTCCGCAATCGCAGGTATAGGTCATTGTTCCGTCTTCTGTACAAGTTGCAGGCTCAGAAACCTCAGACACATAGGAGTGACCAATAGCTGCTATGTCCTGAATATCCTTCGACTGAGAATTGAATGCAGTATTCTCAAATTCAGCTGTATATCTTGTTGTACCCATTTCAGTGCAGGTAGCAGCGATCCTGACAACAGATGTCGAGTTTACGGTCTCAGTCTCTTTATGACTAGAGTTGTTTGCACATACTCTTGTTGCTGTGCAGGTCATTCCATCTTCCGACCATTCATAAGTCGGAGTTTTCCAGCTGTGGCTGGTAGCTTTGATAACCCAGCTGTCTTTCTCTATTTCAGTATTTCCTTCGCTGTCAGAGAAATGTTTTCCACATTCTGAACAAGTCCAATATGCGCTGTTGCCTGCGGTAGTACAGGTCGCTGCAAGTGCGGGTGTTTCTGTCAGTTTGTGACCATTTGCCGGTATAGGCTCTGTATAGAAATAATCACATATTTTACAAGTGTATTTCATTTCGCCGGCTTCTGTGCATGTTGGTTCCTTAGTTGTTTCAGAAGTATAATCATGGTCATGTTCTGCGTATATCAGTTCGTTCCAACATGGCTCGTATGAGAAGGTGTAGTTGGATTTTGATTGGGTGAGTTCGAGAATGTTGAAATAGCTTGATTGAGAGTCAAAGTGAATGGTTTTCTCATCTGAACCAATCAATACAACCTTATGAGTGCCTTTTGAATCAGCAGCAAAATTATCGGAACAGTTTGAATAATACTGATAGAAATCTCCACCTATTGTCATTGCCCCTGCATAGAAACAATTGTATCCTTCTCTTGTTGAGCAATACCCATAGGATCTTGTTACAAAATCTCCATCAACGATTATTTTATCACCATCATTCATCATGCGAATTTCCGCTGAACTGCCTCCAATAGATTTTTCTCCAACATTATTGGTGGTTACAGTTTCTATTCTATAATCACCTGTAATATGTAATGTGCCGTTATTCAGTTTCATTACACCGTCTGTAGGACAATAATTACCTTTAATTGTAAGTGTGTGTCCATCAAGATCAAAATCTCCGTCCGAAATCAAATCACCTGTTATTTCTATATCTTCAAACAATTTAAATCTTGATATCTTACTGTCAAACTGCAGTTTGGCATTGTCTTCATAATCAATGTAATTGAAAAATGAGGTTGTACTTTCAAAATACGCTTTATGTACTTTGTTGCCTTTAAATACGACCTTATGAGAACCATTTCCCTCATTTGATTTACCGATGATATATTTGAGAATATACATGATGATCGCTCCCCTCTTATTACCTCCAAGGTTAAAGGAATAAATGAATAGAATTATGCATGAAGTGTATGGAAGAATTTGATGTGATTTTGGTCGATTAACAAAAGTATAACTGTCTAATTTTTAGACAGTTTTGGGTTGAAAAAAAGTGTCTAAAAATTAGACACTTTTATAAAAGCTTCTTAGTTTTCTTTTATATTACTTTTTTGGTTTTCTGGTTGATTTTTGATCGTTTTTTAAGGGGTGTCCCCCCTGTTTTTCCCGAATGGACAAATCTTGTCCATTTTCGTTCTGTTTTTGCCTCTTTTTTGCTTTTTGGAAACCCAATATTATATCAATATGGTATCAATATGCTATTAATATAGTTCCCACACGTTGTTCCACATAGGTTTTTTGTGCCAAAATCGTTGATTTTTGCCGTTGAACATGCAGATTTTCTATTATATTTTCCTTTAAGAGTCTAAAACCACTGGATTTAGAATTTAGGTCAAAAAAAGGCCGTTTTGGACAAGATTTGTCCGACTTTTGTACAAAACTTGTACCGCTTTTGGTAAATATTGTTAAATAAAAAATGGTTTTAGCAGACTAAAGCGTGTGGTTTTAGCAGACTAAAGTAAAAATCGGTGTGGTTTTAGCAGACTAAAGTGTTTTGGATAAAATTTGTCCAGTTTTTGTACAGGTTTTGTCCATTTTTTAGTTTTTTGTACAAAAAATGTACATTCTTAACTCTTGAATGTACATTCTTGACTTTTATATAATTTTCTTGTTTTTCAGAAATATAGAACTAAAACTGTCTAATTTTTAGACAGATAAGTGTCTAAATTTTAGACAGATAAGTGTCTAATTTTTAGACAGTTTTGAGGTTCCTTACAACCTACACTTATACATAGATTGCTGTCAACGGGATCAATCGTAAGCGATTTAAGGATACTGTCCCTAAGCTTATCAAAAGCCCTCGCAGATGTAAACTTAATATCTCTAAATAATAAAGGACAACGTTCTTCACTAACGGAGAGTGTTGTCCTTTATTATTAGCCGTAAGATGTAAACTTTTTGTATTTATTATAAGACTAAATAATTTACAAATCAATATATTGATAAACGGCAGGTATAACCACTATATATAGTGCAGCGATTGAAAACTCGTATATTATTAAAGTGAATTTTCTCATATAGTCACCTTAGAGTTAAATTTGATGACTGGAGCATAACTTGCTCACTTTAGCAGAATAAAACTCAAAAACCCTGTTAAAAATAATAATAAGGAGACGATTGGTTTATGAGAATTGACTACAGAAAATTCGGAAGAAAAAAATTAGCTTCAATATGGCTGACAAATGAAGAACAGCAAAAAGAAACTGCCCAGGTCAAAGCATTGACCGAAAAGCTTTCGCAGGAGGGCTACATTACTGTCATATATCGCTCTGGCAGCAAAGACCTTGAGACCTATACAAAAGGGCTTTTAAGACAAAATCTATCAGCAACTTAAACCACATAAAAAAGTGAGCAAAGGTTTACCCCGGTCTTGACAAGGCCGGGGTTTTTGTTACATTAAGCTTGTTTTGGTATACAGAGATCAAAAATAGGGAGTGAATATGAAGTTCACCCTTCCCCCTTGACAATCACCTGTGAATATGGTACAATATTATACAGATGATAAAACGATATTATTACACCATTTACATTAAAGTGAGCGTGATAAAATGACAGAGAAACTGAAAATTGCAGGCTATACCCGAATATCCGTGGATATAGAGCAGGATAGAGATAACACCTCTATCGAGAACCAGAAGTCTATCATAAAGGATTATGTCAGCAGGGTTTTCCCTGACAGTGAGCTTGATCTGTATGAAGACAGAGACCGCTCGGGCTATACCTTTGAGCAGCGTGAGGGCTATCAGGCACTAAGGCCAAAGCTTATGAGCTTTGAGTATGATGTACTTATTGTTAAAGACTTTTCCCGTTTCAGCCGACGCAACAGCAAGGGACTCGTGGAGCTTGAGGATATCCGTGACGCAGGTGTGAGGATCATCTCAATAGGTGACAATATCGACTACCCGACACATGATGACTGGCAGCGTATACAGATGCTTTTTCTGTTCAACGAATTGCCCGTTACCGATGCTTCACGCAAGGTAAAATCGGTCATCAAGCGCCGTCAGGAAGAAGGCAGATGGATATGCTCGGTACCCTACGGCTATGTGATGACCAACAGCAAGGCGATGAAGTTTGAGGTAAGCGAACCCGAAGCGAATGTGGTGCGTGAGATATTCAGGCTTTACAATGAGGGCTGGGGTTATAAAAAAATTGCCAATCATCTGACCGAGCAGCATATCCCCACGCCGAGAATGGCCGAGAAAGCCCGCAAGGAGGCAAACGGTGAGGAATGTAAGCTAAAGGTACGCCCCGATTGGAGCATACAGACTGTTAGCGAGATACTTGCAAATGATTTTTATATCGGCACGCTCCGTCAGCACAAGTACAAGCGCAAAAAGATAAACGGAGCTGACGAAAAGCTCTCTGAGATAGATCATTTAGTGTTTGAAAACGATCATACACCGATAGTTGAGCCGCTTGTTTTTGCACAGGTGCAGGAGGCACTAAAAAAACGCTCCGGCAAGGGATACACGGGCGTCAAGAAATATGATACCAGCTATTCGGGCTACCTTTTCTGCGGCGATTGCGGAGCGCCTATGTTTTCGATGAGCCGCCCCGACCTTGCACCTGCCTACCGCTGCGGAACATATCACCGCTACGGGACCGGCAAATGCTCCTCGCACCACACAAGGGTCGATATGCTCGATTATATACTGAAAAATTATATTAAACTTGTGAAGGATAATTCGCAGAGCATGATCGAGCAGCTGCAAACCGCTATCGCTCAGGAGCAGGAGGAAACTAAGGCGAGCAAAAACGTAATTGAAACGATTGAATCTCAGATAGAAGACGCTAAGGCTGAGATCAAAATGCTCACCCGTCAGAAGACCCGTGACCTGATGAAGCACCCCGACAGAGCCGATATTCTCGAAGAGGCTTATGACGAGCAGATCGATGATCTGACTATCCGCATTGAGGGGCTAAAGAATCAGATGAAGCTCTCGGCTGACAAGCAC
Source organism: Ruminococcus sp. UBA4385 (assembly GCA_002391065.1). The sequence goes on from DGRP01000091.1 coordinate 12,298, forward strand.
AATGCGGTGATCCAAGTGAACAGAGCCGCAAAAACAGTCTTTGAGGTGTTTGATAATATCCTGAATAAGGATAAGCTGTCAAAGCAGGATATCGGGCTTATCATAGACAAGATATTTATTTTTACCGATAAGATCGAGGTCTATCTCAAAGCCGATATCGACGAGCTGCTAAAGATAACAAGCGAGCCTTATGTCACAGATACGGAGGGAAATGCTGTAAATTTTAAGTCAGGCACTAAGCTGTCAATAGCGTCACACATCGCCAAAATACGCAATTCAAAAGGTGATGAGCTTAGTGTCAATACTATCAGTGGCGGCGACCCTCTCGAAATCTACACCAACCCCGACGGTGAGGTCATTTTCAAGAAGTACTCAGCTATCGGAGAGCTCTCGGACAGTGCTTCGCAGGCAGCTGAAGTGCTCGCTAAGCTCTCGGGCTCCACTGCTGTCGTGTTCGATAAGGATCACGTTGTAGCTGTATCGGGAGCACCAAAAAAGGAGTACGCTCAAAGGCGTGTTTCAAGCGCTCTTGAAGAGCTTATGGAGGAGCGCCGTGCCTTTGAGTACAGCTCGGACAGCTCTGAGGTCAGACCTGTAGAGGGTCTTGACTCGCACGCTCTTGCAGTCTCACCCATAATAACAAACGGTGACATCTCAGGTGCTGTCGCTATCGTCTCGAACAACGAAAATGAAAAATGCTCTGCCCTGCAGGCTATGCTTTGCAAGGCAGGAGCGATGTTTCTCGGCAAACAGATTGAGGAATAGAAAAGAGGTAAGAAGCACTTCCGCTTCTTACCTCTTGCTTTTTACCAGAGCTTATTTATTCCGATAAGGTGCTGTTTTATCCTTGTTATGTCAAGTACATTCAGTCCTTCGTTTCCGTCAACATCTGCGACCTCAAGGTCATAGTCAGTGAGCTTCTGGACATTTATCAGATGTCTCTTTATTTTTGTGATATCATTCATATCTACCTTGCCGTTTGCATCTGCATCACCCGGACGTCTGAGCTCTGCTGTTAAAGCCTCTGTGAGCTTGCCGTCTGTGACTGTAACAGTGTAGGTTCTGGTAACAAAGCCCGGCGCAGAGAATGTCATCTCATGTGTTCCCTCAGCAAGCTTAAAAGGAATCTCTGTTCCCTGTGCAGTTGCTTCGTGCTTTCCGTCTACAGATATACTTATAAATATACTGTCGGTAACATCAGGAACAGCAACCAGTTTAAGACCGATCGTTACAGTGCTGTCTTCTTCAAGAGCAGTAAAGGTAAAACCGTTATCCTTTGCATAGGTTTCAGCAGCACTGCCCCGGCTGCCCGAAACAGTAAATCCGCTTACCTTCTTATCATCCGTGCCCGATGTATAATAGCCGAATGCCTGCTCGCCTATCTCAGTAACGCTCTTAGGGATAGTTACAGCTTTAAGTGAGGTACACTCATAAAAAGCTCTGTCACTAATGCTTGTAACAGTATCGGGTATCGTAACCTCAGTCAGTACTGTGCAGTGATAAAACGCATTCTCGGCTATCTCTGTCACACCCGAGGGTATCGTAACTTTTTTAAGCCCTGTGCAGACTGAAAATGCACTGTTTCCTATCCTCTTGACACTGTCAGGGATAGTAATATCTGTAAGTGCCATACAGCTGTCAAAAGCACCGTCTTCGATCTCTGTAAGCCCATCAGGGAGACTTATGCTCTGAAGCTTAAAGCAGTCCTTGAAGGCGTTATTTCCGATAGTTTCAACACCTGACGGAATATTAATCTTTGTCATCTCCATACAGCCTGAAAAAGCAGAAGAACCGATATTCTTTATGCTTGAAGGCAGTGACACAGAAGTAATATCAAGGCAGTAGTAAAATGCCATATCGCCAATGCTTGTGACAGACTTTCCGTTGTAGGTCAGAGGCACTGCAACAGCATTACCTTTACCGTTATAGGCTGTTACCTCATAAGTACCGTCACTGAGGAGTGTGTACTCAAAGTCTGAGTTGATTATAGGTATAATTGGCAGCTCATTATCAGCGGCAGTAACAACAGCAGCTGTACCTGTCTGTGCGGCAGCAGAAATCACCATCGTCAGAGCACATAATCCACTCAGTATTTTTTTTATTTTCATAATATCATCCTTTCTTAATTACCAAAGCGGACTGTAACCGATAAGGTGTTTTTTGAGCCTGACTATATCAAGCGAATCCACACCCTTACTTCCGTCTATATCAGCACAAAGAGACGCATATTCGCTCAAGGGCTGGTAATTTATCAAATGCTTTTTTATCCTTGTGATGTCCAGAGCGTTCACCTTGCCGTCCTGATTTGCATCACCTTTGAGGTAGAGATCAACGATCATCGGCTCAGTGAGCTTTCCGTTTTTGATCGTTACATTAAATTCATGAGGCACAAAATATTTTCTGTCAGCAGAAACGCTTATCTTGCAGGGGCCGTCCGGTATATCTGATGGTATTTTTACAACAGGCTCATAATAAAGTACCATATCAGAATTTCTGCCTCCTTCATATTCAAAAGAAGCACTTATAAAATATCCGCATTTCTTAGAAATGTCTTCATAATCACAATGTACCTTCACGCAGAAACAAGACCCGTCAGCATCCATAAGAACATATTTTATCTTGTTTTTCTTTGCGTATTCCTCGGCCTTGCTGCCTGAATAACAGTATATCGTGAGATTTTTTGAGTTTTTGCTGTCAAAAGCATTGTCTTCAATAACTGTATCCAGTCCCAGGATAGTTGCCTTTTCAAGCGAGGTGCAGCCGTAAAAAGCGCCCTTGCCGATCGTCTTTATAAGTCCCGGAGTAGTTACCTCTTTAAGGTTCGTACACCCCATAAAAGCCTGTACGCCTATTGTTTCAGGCTCTATAACAATGTCTGTCAGAAAGCTGACCGACTCTATACTGGTCTTGTATGCAAACACTCTGTTGCCGATAGAATGGCATTCTCTTACGTAATCAGGATCAAGCCCTTCAGGACAATATATCATAACATCATCCTTATAGAGATAAGCTTGGGCATGGTATGCGCTGTCCGATTCAGCATACATATCCATAAATATACCTGTCAGCGAGCTGCATCCTTTGAATGCCGACAAAGCGATGTATTCCATATAATTGCCGATATTGATCTTCGTCATCGAACTGCAGTTTTTGAAAGTACCCTCTTCGATACGCTTCAGCGAATCAGGCAGATACATTAGTGTGATGGCTGCGCAGTTTTCAAAAGCATACTTACCTATCGTTTCGATAGAAAGAGATTCACTTAAGTCACAATCATACATCTGATCACAGCCGCTGAATGCATATTCACCTATACTTTTAAGGCTGCTGGTACTATCTTCAGCTATATCAACACCCCGAAGATTTTTACAGTCTTTGAAAGCATTATTGCCGATTTTTGTAACTGTTCCGGGAATATATACTGTTGTGAATTTGCCGTCCTTGAAAGCACCGTCTGCGATCTCGGTAACTTTGTAGGTACCTATTTTTTCAGGCACCCTTACGACCCCGTACTGAAATATCCCGACATAGCCTGTGATGGTCAGACCTCCGTCAGAATTTGACTCGTACCTGAAGTTCTGATAAACTGATGCCGCCTCTGCCTGAATACTGAACGGCAGAGCGCCGCTCTCCCCTATCGGAGACATTACCGCACCGAGCATCGTTACCGCAGCAAGTGCTGCACTAATTATCCTTCTGTATTTCATTTTCTGTACACCTTCTATAAAAGTTCTATGCCGTTAAGAAGCACTTTGAGCTCCTCCATTGTTCCGTAATCAGTGCCGACCAGAATATATTTATCTCCGCTTGCGGCTGCTGCATAATAGCAGTTCTCATACGGCGAGTAGGTTTTCCATACAATGCCGTTCACCTCAAGGTCTTCATTCGGGAGCGTTTTGTCAGCCTTGGTTTTGTTGAGTTCCTCCTCTGCATCACCGTTGCCGCTGATGTAGCTGAATCTGCAGCCTGTTTCGTCGCTGTCTATGACAAGCTGTCTCGGAGCTGCATCCTTGACAGTGGTGCAGCCGTCAGGCAGTCCGACCTTTGCAGCCATCATCTCAACAGTGGTGCTGTAGCTGACAGCATTTGCGTCAGCGGTATCACCGCCCTCGGCAGGTGCTTCTCCTACTGTAAGCGAGCCCAGTATCTTTTCAGCCTCGGGGCTTTCAAATTCATAGCCCACGCCCGCAACCTTTATGTACTGACCGTCTATGCTTGTATAGGCTTCAAAGCCGTAGCCGCCGAAGCCGTCACTGTACTGAAAGCCCGTCCAGTCAATACCGCCGTATGTGCCGCTGACATCTTTCTGCTCGTTGGTGTAGGTGTCTTTATTGTAGTTGTATCTCGACATCACATCGTCCTCGGTGTCAGAGGTGTAAAAGTCAAAGTAGTAGAAGTCGCCCTTTTTCACCGAGAAATAACGTGTATCGGTCTCATCGAAAACATCTCCGCCCTTGAACGTAAAGCCCTCAGGCACAAACACGGAGAACACTCCCCATGTTTCTGCAGTACCGCTGTCGGTGTCTGCTTTGCTTTCCGTATTTTCCTCGGTTTCAGCCTGCGAAACGGACACCGATTCCTTCTTTGCCTTTGAATCCGCCTTTGATGACGAATCGCTGTCACCGCAGGCAGTAACCCCCGACGCCAGCATAAGAGCCATAATAATTGCTGATATTCTTTTTGTTTTCAAAATACTATCCCTCCAGACTATCTGTGCTTACTCCTCTTCATTGTTTACCCTCATCATTTCGCTGAATTTCTCGTATATATCGGGAAAGCTCTTTTTAAGTCTTGCCGGTCTGAGATTTCCGTCAGTAAAGCAGTGCCTTGTTTTTGCAGTACAGGCAAGCTGTCCTGTTGTAATGTTCACTATCTCGTACTCCAGCGAATACTTGCACCCGTTGAATTCCGTAAGCCTTGCCCTTACCTCAAACTCATCTCCGAAGCGTACAGGATATTTGTAATTCGTCTCAACACCCAGCACAGGAGATACAAGCCCCCTCTTTTCTATCTCGGCAAACGGACAGCCTATCTGCTCAAGCAGGTCAACTCTTGTTTCCTCAAGCCACCTTACATAGTTTGAATGGTGAATAATGTCCATTCTGTCAGTTTCATAGTAATATGCCTTTCGGCGGTACGGTCTTATATTCATAATATCACCCTGTAACTGTAAGTTCGTCTTCGGTCCTGAAAGCGCTTCCTAAAATATCGCTTTTAAGCAGGCCGTAAATGTTGAAGTCTGCATAAGTGTTTACAAATTTCGCCTGCCTTTTTGTGCCCTCACAAATAAAGCCGCACTTTTCAAGCACCCTGTTTGAGGGTATGTTCTTCACCATGACCTCAGCCTCAAGACGCTGGATATTTGTCTCCTCAAAGCAAAAGCGTATCACCCTTTTCAGCCCCTCGGTAACAAAGCCCATTCCCTGATATGCTTTCGAGATGCGGTAGCCCACCATGCCCTGACGGTCGTTGCGGATATCAAAAAGATTTATTTCCCCCACAATGCGATGAGCCAGCTTCAGCTCAATACCCCAACTGATATGGTCATTGCGCCCGTTGCGGCGCTTCTCCTTAAAAGCAAGAGCAGGATCACGCTCAGCCTTTGTCATGTGACGTCCCCAGTAAACGTAGAGAGATTCATCTGCCATATATGTTTTCATACTCTCAGCGTCCTCGGGTGTTTTCTCCCGCAGTATAAGCCTGTCGGTCTCCAGTACGGGAAAATGGTAAAAATAGTAATCAAGATCGTGCATTTTTCTCCCCCCTGAGCACGAAAATTTACATACATAATTATTATAGCACATTTTTGTCATTTCTTCAATGACATTTATCACAAATTAATCACTCAAAAATTGTGAGCATTTCATTATTAAAAAGGGTAAAATATACTTTTCGATAGCTACGGTTCGTCAAAGTGATGAATTGGGAGTTCTCTTTTTGTTTATAATGTATAAAGGTGAAAGAAAACCAAGAAAAAGTATTGGCTTTTTCTTGGTTTTATGCTATAATTAACGTGGTTTGTTTTGTTCTTATATCAAGAAAAGCAGGTAAAACTATGGATAAAAAAGAAAATAAGCGTACCGAGGGCAGAGAAAAGCCCGATAACGGTCTTCAGCTGATTATTGGCAGAAACCCCGTTACCGAGGCTCTCAAATCGGGAAAGCTCATAGATACGATATTCGTTGACCCCGATGCAAAGGGGTCGGTAAGCAATATTGTGAGGCTCGCAAAGGAAAAGGGCATAGTTGTCAAGCAGGCAAGAGGCCAGAAGCTTGACCGTATGTCGGGAGGTGCTTCTCATCAGGGCGTTGCGGCTATGATAGCCTGCACGGCATACTCAACAGTAGAGGAGATTCTTGAAGCAGCCCGTCAAAAGAACGAAGACCCCTTCCTTATTATCTGCGACGAAATAGAAGACCCTCACAATCTGGGTGCGATAATCCGTACCGCAGAGACAGCAGGCGCTCACGGAGTTATAATTCCTGAAAGGCGGAGCGCATCACTCAACTCAACTGTGTATAAGACCTCAGCAGGAGCAGTAAGCTGGATGCCCGTTGCAAGGGTGAAAAATCTTGCCGCCTGCATTGACGAGCTCAAAAAGCAGGGCGTCTGGATCTACGGAACGGACGGCTCGGGCGAGGATTACAGAAGAGTTTCCATGAAGGGAGCTATGGCTCTGGTGATAGGGTCTGAGGGCTTCGGAATGGGAAGGCTTATAAAAGAAAAATGTGATTTTCTTCTCAGTCTGCCGATGAAGGGCAGAATAAATTCACTCAATGCCTCGGTAGCCGCAGGTATCTTCATGTACGAAGCGGTAAGGCAAAGAGGAGAATAGAGTATTAATTCATGAAGGAGAATTTTATGGCTAGCAAGTTCAGATTCAGGAAAACTGAAGACGACGAAGAAGAGATATTCGAGGAAAGCGGCGAGTTTGCTCAGGGCGCTGAATTCAGACCTGCCGAAAAAGCAGAGCCTCCCGTCATTATTTCAAACGAAGATGATGACTACGATGATGATTCTGATTATGAGCAGAACTCTGACTTCAGCAAGATACTTGATGATATAGACAAGGCTTTCCCTGAAAAAGCAGACAGGCTCTCGGAGATAAAAAAGCCTGTTATTCCTGATATTCCGTCAGATCCTCAGGGCAAATCCGACGAGGAAAAGAGAAAAGCCTCCGATGAGATACTGCGCTCTCTGCACAGCGCTGAGCCGGTCGCAAAGCCTGCTCCCGAAGCGGTGAGCCTCCTCAAGGACACTGAAAGCCTTACGGCAGAAGCAATCAAGGACAAGCTCGCAGAGCGTGAGGCTGAAAAGTCGGAAGACAGGGATAATGACGTTTCGCAGAAAGACGGAAAGTCAGTTGATGAGGTGCTAAGGGCACTTGACAATATGACCGCCGAAAACGGAGTTTCAACCGATGACCCCGAAGCAGACGATGAGCAGAATGCCGACCTTATCTCCGACAAGGCAAGCAGAAGAGCACCCTCAACTGCTCCCGAGGCAAAGCCCGTAAGCAGAAAAAGCTTCAGCGATGTGGCTCACGGACTGACAGGAAAGGTCAGCACCAAAACCGATGAATTTGACAGAAGCGAGATCCCCGATAATGCAAGCTACGAGGAAAAGAGCTATTTCTTGGAGCGCCACCGCAGAAAGAAGGTAGAAAACTTCGTTCTCGATTCCGAAAAGGAAGAGGAGGAGTACCTTGAAGAGCTTGAGCGTGAGGAAGCTGAGGAGCGCCGTTCAGGCAGAAGGCTCCACAATATGCAGGAGTTCAAGCGCTTTGAGGACGCACCCACTATTCTCGCTGACATACTCGAAATAAAGAATAATCTCTTTATCAGGCTTTGCATACTGATGTTTACAAGCGTGTTCTCCGTATTCATCACTATAGCGAATGATTTTGACTGGCCTATAATCAAAACCTTTGACAGAACGATAAGCCCGTCAGCTTATGTGTTTACCCATACGATACTCGGACTTGTGGCTATTGCTGTTACCTATAACGTAATGGTCAAGGGAATGAAAAACCTGTTTCTGCACCGAGCTGACTGCGACTCGCTGTCGGCACTGGCGATATTCTCGGCAGTCATTGTCGGAATAGTAACCCTTTTCAAGCCTGATTCCGCAAGGTCGGGATTCTACCACGTTTACACCTGCGTGGCTATTATGGGACTGATGTTCAACACTCTCGGAAAGTTTATGATAATCAGACGTACCGAGCGCAATTTCAGATATGTGGCAGGAGACTTTGAACGCTATGCCGTAAAGAGCATCTCAGACCCCGAGACTGCACAGAACTTCACCAGAGGAATGACAGAGGGCGAGCCAAAGGTAGCTACAGTCAGAAAGACAGAGTTTGTTGACGGCTTCGTCAAGAACAGCTACACTCCCGATGTCTCGGATGACTATGCAAACAAAATGAGCTATCCTATACTGATAGCCGCAATTATAATTGCAGTACTGTCCATCTTCTTCGATAAGGGCGGACAGAACAAGACAGAGCGCCTTTTCGTGGCACTTGCCGCTTTCTCGGGAGTTATCTCGATGTGCGCATCTGTTGCATCTATGCTTATAGTAAACGTTCCCCTCGCAAGGGCTACAAAGAAGTATTTACAGTACTCTTCGGTAATGCTGGGCTATTCGTCTGTCAAGGATTTTGCCGATACCAACACCGTCCTTGCTGATGCAGGACAGCTCTTCCCCGAGGGCATGATAGAGCTCTCAAACCTGAAGATAATGTCCACCGTTTCAATTGAGGACTGTATCCTCAATGCCGCAAGCCTTGCCTGTCAGGCGGGAAGCGTTCTCAAACCGACCTTCTATAAAATGCTAAGAGGTAAAACCGAGCTTCTCTACCCTGTGGAAAGCTACATTTTTGAAGACGGCATGGGGCTTTCAGGCTGGATAGACAACAGAAGAGTGCTCCTCGGCACAAGAGAGCTTATGGAAAACCACTCTATAGACGGTCTGCCTACCCTTGCAAAGGAGAAGGAGTACGCAGGCGACAACACCGTTATTTACCTGTCTATCTCGGGAATAGTAACTGCAATATTCTCGGTATCGGTAAGCTCGGGACTGGCCGTTTCAAAGTGGATGCAGGAGCTTGAAAAAGAGGGCATATCAATAGTTGTCCGCACTGTTGACGGCTTCATTACAAGAGAGCTTATCTCAAAGCTGTTCGGTGTTTCACAGGACAGTATAAGGCTTCTGCCTTTCAGATATAACGAAAGCTACACCAACGAGACCGACTACGCTCCCCGTGAGAGCTCCTCAATGCTCTGCAGCGGACGCTTCCCGTCACTGGCTATGCTCGTTATAGGTGCCAAGAGACTGCATTTCTCAACAAAGCTCGGAGCTGCTATTCTTTCAAGCGCTGCACTTCTTGGAATTGTTATCAGCGCTGTAATGATGCTTACAGGCTCATTCGTGCAGATAACAGCCACATTTGCACTTATCTATAACCTTGCAGTTACGCTCTGCGCACTGCTTATTCAGCACATAAAAAGGTTCTGAACGAAAGGAGAATAACAACAATGGCTAAAAAAAAGAAGGCTTCATCTGCCGCAAAAAAAGGTTCGGCTCAGGCTCAGGCACCTGTGCCTGCAAAGAAGGCTTTCGCACCTGTTGAGCAGAAAAAGCCCATCGTTATGAGAATAATCGTGCTGGCACTTGTTGCTGCACTGGTGGTAGGTCTCATCATCGGAACGGTGGCGAGCAGCATTGGCGGTTAATATAGGAAACAGCTGGGACAAGCTCTTAGCTGAGGAGTTTAAGAAGCCCTACTATCTGGAGCTTCGGGAGTTTCTGAAATATGAGTACTCTCATTACAGGGTCTACCCCGATATGTACGATATCTTCAACTCCCTGAAATACACTCCCTACGAGGACGTTAAGGCTGTAATCATAGGGCAGGACCCCTACCATAACCCGGGACAGGCTCACGGGCTGTGCTTTTCTGTTAAGAGAGGCGTAAAGCCGCCTCCGAGCCTTGTGAACATCTTCAAGGAAATGAACGCTGACACAGGTGCTCCGATACCCGAATGGGGCGAGCTCACAGGCTGGGCTAAACAGGGAGTGCTTATGCTTAACACTGTACTTACAGTCCGTGAAAATCAGCCGAACTCACACAAGGGCAAGGGCTGGGAACAGCTCACCGATGCGGTAATTAAAAAGCTGAATGAGCGCCCCGATCCTGTTGCATTCATTCTCTGGGGCGGCAATGCAAAAGCAAAGCGGCCTCTTATAACGAATCCTGCTCATGCAGTGTTCACGGCAGCTCACCCATCGCCGCTTTCAGCATACAACGGCTTTTTCGGCTGCAGGCATTTCTCTCAGGTAAATGACTTTCTTACCCGAAACGGCAAAACGCCTATCGACTGGGCACACACTATGGAATAACCTCAGCCCCGAGCGCATCGGGGCTGATTTGTAAAGGAGACATTATGAATAAGTATATCAAAATAGCAATTCTCGCAGCGGCAGTCGCAGGTATTGCGGCAGCAATAGGCTGCGCAAAGCACGAGTCAAGCAGCAAAAAAGCTGACAGCTCCTCAAAACAGGAGACAGAAAAGCAGGATGAGGCTCTGCCAAAGCGTGAATACAAAGACCCCTCAGAGTATGGAAAGGTCATCGCTCTCACCTTTGACGACGGACCGTCCTCTACCACCTCACTGGTGCTTGACAAGCTTGAAGAGCACGGCGCTGTGGGAACTTTTTTCCTCATCGGCAACAATATCACCGACGACAAAGCCGACACCGTAAAGCGTGCGGTATCCCTCGGCTGCGAGATAGAAAACCACTCAAAAACGCACTCCTACATGACCAAGATGAGCGTTGAGGACATCAAGGCGGAGATAGAATATACCGATGAGAAGATAATCGCTCTCACAGGCAGAAAGCCCGAGTTTTTCCGCCCGCCATACATAGATGTGAATAACGAAATGTATGATGCAATCGAAGAAACCTTTATCTGCGGTTACGGCTGTGATGACTACGATGCCAAGGTCGAGATAGAGGAGCGTGTTGAGCGCACCCTCGCACAGGTTAAGGACGGAGCAATTATCCTGCTGCACGATGCCGAGGGCAATGTAAAGACAGTTGCCGCACTGGAGAAGATACTCACAGAGCTTGAAGCTCAGGGCTATGAATTTGTAACTGTCGGAGAGCTCTTTCACGCAAAGGGTGTTACACCTCAGGAGTATGCTATGTACAGTGAGGTGACAGCTCAGTAATGAGAGGAATAAAAACGGTCAGAATAATAATGCTGATCTTATCTCTCGCACTTGTCCTTTCCTGTGCCGTTATACTCATACTGTGCAGAGGCACTCTCTATACTGCCCACCACTGGAACGGCACAGATAATTATGATATTGGCATTGAGGCTGACAAAGGTACCGTAGATCTCGTGAACACCGATTACTATGACGGATATGTTTATATAGACGTCAAAGCAGAAGATGCAGGAAAGGTCTTTATTGAAATCAGCGGAGAAAACGATGACGGCACTCGTGTCTACGATGTTTTCGATCTTAAAATAACCAAAAGCGGCATCATATACGAAAGCATAAGCGGAAACTTCAGCGGAAGCCAGTATCTTGTGATAGCCTGCTGTATATATTTCTTACTTATGACTGTTCTGTGCATAATAAGCTTTCTGCTCAGAAAGAAGCATGACTTTTTCTCGTATAAAACTCCGTTTTACTTTGGTATCAGCCTGTTCTTGCTGACGCTCCTGCCGACCGTCATGAAAGAGATACTGCTGTGCATTTTCAATCCCGGTTCATACAGCTTTATGAATATGCTTGATCTGTTCGGCTCATCCGGAAGCAGATTTGTATTTCTGGCTGTTCCTGTAACTCTTCTTTTCTCAGGCTATATGGTGATAAGCAATATCGTTCTAATAAAAAAAGAGGGCGGAGGCATACCTAATGTGCTTGCAGTCAGTATAGGAATTTTCCTGATGATAGGCTCTGCTGCCAATATACTTATATCGTGGGACAACTTTGCAGGAAGCATTGAGGAGCTTCGCCGCCGTCAGACGATAACATCTGTTTTCTCTACAGCCTTTGTCTATTTTGAGCTTATTCTGGTAGGTGTCATTTACTGCGGCATAAGGGCTGCAATGCATAAGCCTGCTCACAGCTATGACCATGTTATTATCCTAGGCTGTCAGGTCGGCGATGACGGCTCTCCCCTGCCGCTTCTCAGAGGGCGAATAGACAAGGCACTTGAATACGCTGCACAGCGCAAGGAACAAACCACCTTTGTATGCTCGGGAGGACAGGGCGCTGACGAAGTGATCTCCGAGGCGGAATGTATGAAGCGCTATCTTGTCTCCAAGGGGATATCGGAATCCGATATTATTCTTGAGGACAAATCTACATCGACCTTTGAAAATATGAAGTTCTCTAAAGAAAAGCTAAGCGATGATGCAAAGGTGCTTTTTTCAACCTCTGATTATCATGTGCTCAGAAGCGGTATCATCGCATCAAGGGCAGGAGTAAAGCCCGCAGGAATCGGCGCAAAAACGAAGTGGTACTTCTGGGCGAATGCGTTTATGCGTGAGTTTATAGGACTTTCGGTAAACACCCGAAAAAGGCACGTTCTGAACGTTCTGGTAATGACCGCAGTTCTGGCTGCCTGCAATTATTTTATGTATTACTGACAGAAGAAAGGACCTGACCCATTTACGGATCAGGCCCTTTGTATATAAGGAGAATAACTAAGCTGCGGTTATATCAGCATATCTCTCGGAAGAGAGGATACTGTTCATTACGGTCTCGGGAGAGATCTCTCCGTTCATAACCATATTGAACACTGCTGCCGAGTATCCCGATACCAGTGCAGCACCCGTTTCAGAGCGCTTTACAGGCATTACATCGGAGCGTGATGCCACGTTCCAGAATACTACTTCAGGCAGTTTGTAGCCGTGCTCGTTGTAGAGCTTCTTCATCTCACGGAACATAGGCTCGTCATTGCCGCCGATTATACAGAAGTCAAACTGCATATCCGAGATTATGTAGAGCCTTTCGGGCATTTCATTGGGAGCAGCATTATTGGATACTGCCGCACGCAGTATAACCATGAACACTGCTTCAAGGTCGGTGTTTGCGACCTCGTTGAATGCCTTGCAGAAGCGCACCTTTTCAAAGATGTCTCTGCCCTTGATCTCTACGATCTGAGGAGTTGAAGAGAATGTTATGAAGCAGTTTTCAAACATTCCCTTGTTGTGCTCTGCGTAGTATATTCCGAGCGACATTGCCGCATCTATAGGCCGCAGACTGCCCTTTCCGCCGTACATTGAGCCTGAGCCGTCTACAACTGCGATAGCGTTCTCTACCCTTGCAGGTGTCAGTGCTGACAGAGCCTTCCATGTTATGTTGAGAGACATTCTCTCCTTTTCGCTCATATCCCCCTCCATAGCCTTTCTGACTACGTCATAGGGATACAGCGTTGAGGTATTCATTTCGGCTTCACCTCTTTCAACACTGTTCAGGTACTCACAATAGCGCTTTCCGTCATTGCGGATAAACGCATTTCTGTACTTGAGCATTGCACATGAGGGCTGAGCCTCATAACTGAAGGTGTAGTCACGCTCACGCAGGCGGTTTTCTATTATATCGGTATATCTGCGCAGCGAAGACAAGGTCTTTCTGTATGTCTTCTCGCTCATACCGAGGAGCACTGCCATACGTCTGCCCTGACGACGAGTCTCTGCTGATGAAGCATTGACCGAGGGAAGCCACTTGGCTAAGAGCGAAGCAGGCTTGCCTTCTGCAAGTGCCTCGGTATCCTTAACGAGTCTTACCCTGATCTCGGCTACTGCATCATTCTCCAGAGGAGTCTCGAGCAGTACAAGCAGGTCGTCCCAGCGGCCGTACTCTGCAAAGAGAGGTATATTCTTTCTTATCGCCTCAGGCGCAAGCTTTGCAAGCGTTCTTGCAGCACAGCGGAAGAAGCGTCTTTCACCGAGACCGCCTCTGACATCTCTTGCGAAGAAGAGTATCTTCATGGTCTTGTCAGGGTCTTCGCAGAAGGCCTTGGTAACTGTATTTGCTATTTCATCTTTTGATGCATATCTCATCGCACCTGCCTTGAAAAACATATCAAGGCAGAAGGATGTGGTTGTGCGGTAAGCAGTACCGCCGTTCTCTGTAAGAGTGAGGTTTGCTGTCTCTTTAATTCTGTTTAACATTGTTGTCTCCTTTCAAGTCAGGTTTGTTTCATACTGTCTGAAATAGTAGGTTTTTTGTGGGTTGCTGTCTCTGACTTATCTTTGTCTGTGATAAACAAGACACCTTTTGAATTTTAACCATAAATCCTCCGGTTGCTGTCGGTGTCTTATAAAATCAAGGTGCGTAAAAAACAGTTGTTTTGCTGTATGCACCTTACTCGTCACACCGGCGACGATCATGTCATACCGATTAAAAAAATGGTGAAAAAATATGCTGTATGTGACGAACTTACTGAGCTCATGGCTCAGAGCTAAAGTATCGGGAGACTCGGCCGATGTCTGCCCAAGCGATCGGTGCTCTTGCTTTAGCGTGATTATAGTATAACACAGGAGATGGAAATAATCATTTAAATTTTTCTGCACTCTCAAAAAGCTTACGGTTGCAAAAACCGACAAAATATGCTATGCTGTATTATAAGGAAAGGGAGTGCCCGCTATGGCAGGATTTTCAGAGCTTATAAAAAACTTTGACAAAACAAGAGACTATATCCGTGACTTCTTTATTTACGGCTGTAAGGTAAGAAGTGACTTCGACCACAAGAGCATTCGCACCTACGGCGACGAAAAGCGCCGTGTCGAAAGCTGGATGGGTGACTATATGCGCTATGATGACTCTGTCAGGGGGAGAAGCGTTTCTATCTCCGTGGACAGCGGTCATATCCCCGAAAATCCTCTTTATAATGCCTACCGTTCCAAAAGCTTTACCGATAACGATATAAAGCTTCACTTTTTCATCATTGACATTCTATGCACAGGCAATAAGCTGACCCTCAGAGAGATAACCGATGCTCTGAACAGTGAGTACACCCAGCTTTTTGATGAGCAGACTGTCCGCAACAAGCT
>DGRP01000101.1 GCA_002391065.1 Ruminococcus sp. UBA4385
AGGCAATCTGACGAAAATCTGGACGGCGCATCTGATGCACATGGGTCATGCGGTGTTGCCTTAAAAAGTTATTTTGTTCAATCATGAGCTTGACATTACGGATAATGTGTTGAAAATGTAAAAATGTGTTCTTCTTACTTGCAATTAAGGTCAAAATATGCTATAATAAATTGTTATTATTAATAGTATATCTTTTTGGAGGCTTTTATGCGGATACTTGGTATCGATCCCGGCTATGCAATAGTAGGTTACGGCGTTCTTGATTATGCTTCGGGAAGGTTTTCTGTTGTTGGGTTCGGTGCGGTTACAACTCCTGCTGATCTGCCTTTTGAGAAAAGACTTAAAATGATCTATGAAGATATTACTGAAATAATCGAAACCTATAAGCCCGATGAAATGGGTATAGAAAAGCTTTTTTTCAATACCAATGAGAAAACAGCTATAGATGTTGCTCAGGCAAGAGGTGTAACACTTCTGCCTGCAATTATGAGAAATATTCCGATATATGAATATACGCCTTTACAGGTTAAGTCATCTATAGTCGGATACGGCAGGGCGGAAAAGAAACAGGTTCAGGAAATGACCAAGACTATGCTTCATCTCAAGGAAGTGCCCAAGCCCGATGATACGGCTGATGCAGTTGCTATAGCTATTACGCATGGTCTTAGTATTAATACAAGAAGAATAATCGGTTCGGCGAAGTAGACAGCTGCTTTTAAGGAGGCTATGATATGTTTTATTCTTTAAGAGGCAAACTCATTTATGCAAAGGGAGATATTGCTGTTGTAGAATGTGCGGGAGTGGGATATGAATGCAGAACGTCTTTTTCGACACAGCAGGCTATAGCCGGTAAGGAAGAGGTGCTGCTCTATACACATTTAGCCGTAAGAGAGGACGCTGTAGAGCTCTTTGGCTTTTATACTAAAGAGGAGCTTGAAAGCTTCAGAATGCTTATAAGCATTTCAGGCGTAGGACCTAAGGCGGCGCTGTCAATTCTGTCATCGTGTACTCCTTCGCAGTTTGCGCTTGCTGTTGCAACGGGAGATTCATCTGCATTTACTAAGGTTAAAGGCATAGGAGCAAAGACAGCTCAAAGAATAGTTCTTGAACTCAAAGATAAGGTTGCTAAAGGTGATAATCTAACTGTCAGAGGCGGTACTGCCGCTGTATCTCCTGTTATGAGCAGTAATATTCAGGAGGCAATCACAGCTCTTGTTGTTCTGGGTTATTCAGAGAGTGAGGCATCTTCTGCGATTGCAAAGCTTGATACTTCACTTTCTACAGAAGAGCTTATTAAAAAGGCACTTATGAGCCTTGCAAAGTTTCGATGATTCTTTGAAGGGAGGAAGACGTTTCAAAGCTGGAATGTCATAAGATATGATAGAAAAAGGCGAGTTTGACATTGAACGGATCGTTTCGCCCAAAGAGACAGTATCCGAAACAACAGACGACTTTGAAGTAAGTCTCAGACCTGTTACGCTTGATGAATATATAGGTCAGGATAAGGTCAAGGAAAATATGAAAATTTATATTCAGGCTGCCAAAAACAGAGGCGACAGCCTTGACCATGTTTTGCTTTACGGTCCTCCGGGCCTTGGTAAAACTACATTATCCTCAATAATTGCCCATGAGATGGGAGTAAATATCAGGATTACATCAGGTCCTGCTATTGAGAAGCCCGGTGATCTTGCGGCAATACTTACTAACCTTGAAAAAGGCGATGTGCTCTTCATTGATGAGATTCACAGACTGTCACGTCAGGTTGAAGAGGTGCTTTATCCTGCACTTGAGGACTATGCTCTGGATATAATCATGGGTAAAGGTCCTGCGGCAAGGTCTATAAGAATAGAGCTTAATAAGTTTACACTTATCGGTGCAACAACAAGAGCAGGACTGCTCTCTGCGCCATTAAGAGACCGCTTCGGTGTTATTCAGAGGCTTGACCTATACACTACAGAGCAGCTTTCTGATATAGTTAAGCGTTCTGCAATCATTCTTGGAGTTGCCTGTGATGATAAGGGTGCGGTAGAGATTGCTAAGCGTTCGAGGGGAACGCCTCGAATTGCAAACCGTTTTCTTAAAAGAGTACGTGATTATGCTGAGGTTATGGGCAACGGTGTGATTACTGAGGAAATTGCAAAGATAGCTCTTAACCGTATGGAGGTTGACAAGCTCGGACTTGATAAGCTTGATATGAGACTTCTGAATATGATAATAAAGGGCTATAACGGAGGTCCTGTCGGACTTGAAACACTGGCGGCGGCCATTGGAGAAGATGCTGTTACCATAGAAGACGTTTGTGAGCCTTATCTTATGCAGCTTGGATTTCTTTCAAAAACTCCGAGAGGAAGAGTAGCAACTCAGCTTGCTTACGACCATCTTGGAATATTGAAAGACGGACAAACGCATTTATAATATTATTCAAAGGGGATATTAATTATGGGAAGATTATTCGGAACAGACGGTGCAAGAGGCGTAGCAATTACTGAGCTTACCTGTGAGCTTGCAATGAAGATCGGAAGAGCTGCTGCGGTAGTTCTCTCAAAGGGCAAGGAAGGAAAAGCAAAAATTATTATTGGCAAGGACACAAGAATTTCAAGTGATGTTCTTGAAGCAGCCCTCGTATCTGGTATATGCTCGGTCGGAGCAGATGCGCATATTCTCGGAGTAGTTCCGACACCAGCTGTTGCAATGCTTGTAAATAAGTATGAGGCAGACGCAGGTGTAATGATTTCTGCATCGCATAACAGTGTTGAGTTTAACGGTATCAAGCTGTTTTCAAGCAGCGGATATAAGCTTCCTGACAGCGTTGAGGAGGAGATAGAAGCTCTTATTCTTGATACTCCCGATGCGATCACGCTTTGTAACGGCTGTGACATAGGAAGAGTTTACTATGAAAAAGACGCTGTCTGGGATTATATAAGGCATATTATGAAGTCCAGTCCTGCTGACTTCAAGGGCATTAAGGTTGCGCTTGACTGTGCGAACGGCTCTTCAAGTGTATGTGCTCAGAAGATATTTGAGGGTCTTGGAGCTAAGTGTATAATGCTTAATGATACTCCCGATGGAACTAATATAAATAAGAACTGCGGCTCGACCCATATTGAAGGCTTGCAAAAGGCTGTAGTTGAGAATAACTGCGATGTAGGTCTTGCGTTTGACGGAGATGCTGACAGATGTCTTGCAGTAGATGAAAACGGTCAGCTTATTGACGGTGACAAACTTCTTGCGATTTTCTCGCTCTACATGAAAGATCTTGGACTTCTTAAAAACAATACCTGTGCTGTTACAGTAATGACCAATCTCGGCTTTTTCAAATTTGCCAAAGAGAACGGAATAGTTGCAACAACTACCAAGGTCGGAGACAGGTATGTCCTTGAGCGTATGCAGGAGGGCGGATACAATCTTGGCGGAGAGCAGTCCGGTCATATTATTCTGCTTGACTATGCAAATACAGGTGACGGAGAGCTTACAGGAACAAAGCTGCTGACTGTTATGAGCTATACAAAGAAAAAAGCAAGCGAGCTTGCAAACTGTATGGAGTCATATCCTCAGGTGCTTGTAAATGTAAAGATAACAGCAGATAAAAAGGGAAAATGGGAAAGTAACGAGGCTGTTCAGGCAGCTATTGCAAAATATACTGAAAAGCTTGGTTCTGACGGAAGAATTCTTGTTCGTGAATCGGGTACTGAACCACTTGTCAGAGTTATGATCGAAGGCAAGAAAACAGGTGTTATTACCGAGTATGCCAACGAAATAGCAAAGCTTATCGAGGAAATGTAATGAGATATAAGTATTGTCCTGAATGCGGAGAAAAGCTTGGAAAAAGAACAGTCGGTGATGAGGGAGAGCTCCCTTACTGTGAAAAATGTAACAGACCATGGTTTGATACGTTTTCAAGCTGTGTGCTTTCTGTTGCAGTGAATGAAGATAACGAAGTGCTGCTTATCCGCCAGAGCTACGGAGACACATCAAGGTTTGTTGGTGTAGCAGGCTTTATGAAGTGCGGAGAATCCGCTGAGAGCGCTGCTGTACGTGAAATCAAGGAAGAGACAGGGCTTGAATGTGATAATGTCAGGTTTATTAAAAGCATTTTCTATGATGGAAGAGATCAGCTTATGTTGGGCTTTCTTACAAAAGTAAGAAAAGCAGAGCTTAATATATCTTCTGAGGTTTCAGAGGGGCGCTGGTTTGATATAGATACTGCCATAAACACAGTTCGTCAGGGCAGTATTATTCAGGAACTTATAATTAATGCAAAGGATATGTTAAATGAGAATTGCAGATAATTGGAAGGACTATAAGCTTTTAGATGCGACTGACGGTGATAAGCTTGAAAGCTGGGGAGGTCATATTTTAGTAAGGCCTGACCCTCAGATAATCTGGAAAAGCCCTCAGTACTCGGATAAGTGGGCAAAAGCCGATGCAGTTTATCATCGTTCAACTAAAGGCGGAGGAGCTTGGGATTATAAGAGAAAGCTTCCCGAAAGCTGGAACATCAGCTATAATGATCTGAAATTTGTAATTAAGCCTACAGGCTTCAAGCATACCGGACTGTTCCCTGAGCAGGCTGTAAACTGGGAGCTTATGAGTGGCCTGATCAAAAATGCAGGAAGAGAAATCAATGTGCTGAACCTTTTTGCTTACACGGGCGGTGCAACTCTTGCCTGTGCTGCAGCAGGTGCTAGGGTTGCTCATGTAGATGCATCAAAGGGCATGGTATCATGGGCTCGTGATAATGCTAAGGCATCGGGGCTTGAGGATAAGCCTGTCAGATGGCTCATTGATGACTGTGAAAAGTTTGTAAGGCGAGAGATAAAACGAGGAAGACGCTATGAAGCAGTCGTTATGGATCCGCCTTCGTATGGCAGAGGTCCCGGCGGTGAGGTTTGGAAGCTTGAGGATTGTGTGTATGACCTTGTAAAGCTATGTGCAGGAGTTCTTAGCGATAAACCCTTGTTCTTCCTTCTGAACAGCTATACAACAGGATTGTCACCCTCTGTAATGGCATATATTCTGGGTGATGTGATTGGAAAGAAATACGGCGGAGATGTATCCGCAGATGAGATAGGACTTCCTGTTGAATCAACAGGCATGGTTCTGCCCTGCGGCTCAACTGCTGTATGGATAAATAAGTAAATGGAGGTAATCAACTATGGGACTTGATGACATCAAAAAGAAGATCGACCAGATCGATGACAAAATTCCCGACAGCGTCAAGAAAGAGGCTAAGAAGCTTGCTACCAAGGAAAACCTCGAAAAGGCAAAAGACGTAGCTGAGGATGTAATCGAGAAGATCAAGAAAAAGAAGGACTAAGCGTGTGTGGGCGGCATTTCGCCGCCCTGCAGCGGCTTTGTTTCGGAGTTGGATTTTATGAGTAGTTTTATCGAGATCAAGGATCTTGAGTTTTCATATATTAATGAGATTGAAGAGCCTCCTGTTGTAACAGAGGTTCTGAAAGGTGTTTCTCTCAGTATTGAAAAGGGCGAGTTTGTTGCAGTACTTGGGCATAACGGCTCAGGAAAATCAACGCTTGCCAAGTGTATAAACGGTATTAATATTCCTCAGAATGGCAGTATTACTGTTGACGGAATGAGTGTCTCTGATGAAAGCAGGCTTCTTGACATCAGACAGAAGGTCGGAATGGTGTTTCAGAATCCCGATAATCAGATCGTTGCTACTATTGTTGAGGAAGATGTTGCTTTTGCACTTGAGAATATGGGTGTAGAGCCCAAGGAAATCAGGCGCAGAGTTGATGAAGCTTTGCAGACCGTTGGTATGTATGAGTACCGTATGCACGCACCGCATAAGCTGTCAGGCGGTCAGAAGCAGAGAGTGGCAATAGCAGGTATCATTGCTATGAGACCTGATTGTATTCTCCTTGATGAGCCCACGGCAATGCTTGATCCAAAGGGCAGAACTGAGGTAATGAAAACAATCAAGGAACTGAATGCACAGGGTGTAACGATAGTTCTTATCACACACTATATGGAGGAAGCTGTTCAGGCTGACAGGGTAGTGGTGATTGACGGCGGAGAGATAGTTCTTGACAATAAGCCAAAGAAGATTTTTTCGCAGGTGAAAACACTTAAAAATCTCGGGCTTGATGTTCCGCAGGTAACGGAGCTTTGTTATTTGCTCCGTAATGAAGGAATTGATTTGCCCGATGATATAATTACTGAGGAAGAATGTGTAGAGAAGCTGTATGAGCTTCTGAAATAGTGGAGAGTAAAATGTCAGTTATTAAAGCAGAAGGTCTGACCTATGTTTACGGAGAGGGTACACCTTTTCGTAAGGTTGCGGTCGATCATATAGATCTGGAGATCGAAGCCGGTGAGTTTGTCGGAATAATCGGACATACAGGCTCCGGGAAATCGACTCTCATCCAGCATTTCAACGGGCTTTTAAAGCCTACAGAGGGCGCTGTCTATATTGACGGTGAGAAGCTCTGGGACGATAAGTCGAAGCTCAGGCCCGTAAGATTCAAGGTAGGACTTGTTTTCCAGTATCCTGAGTATCAGCTCTTTGAAGAAACAGTATATAAAGATATTGCTTTCGGACCAAAGAATATGGGGCTAAGTGAAGATGAGATAGATAAGCGTATCCATGAAACTGCAAGGCTTGTCGGAATTAAGCCCGAGATGCTTGAAAAGTCACCCTTTGATCTTTCAGGCGGTCAGAAGAGGCGAGTTGCTATTGCAGGAGTAATGGCAATGAATCCTAAAGTGCTTATACTTGATGAACCTGCCTCGGGACTTGACCCAAAGGGAAGAGAGCGTATTCTGGGTATGCTTAAAGAATACCATAAGGAGACCGGAAATACGGTGCTTCTTGTATCTCATTCAATGGAGGACATAGCTAAGAATGCCGAAAAGATATTAGTAATGAATAAGGCAAAGCTGTTCTGCTATGATGAGACAGTGAAGGTTTTTCACAGAAGTGAGGAGCTTCGGCAGATGGGACTTTCAGTTCCGCAGATAACAAGAGTATTTGACAGACTCAAGTCTATGGGAATAGGACTTGATGATGATGTATATACTGTAAAATATGCAGCAGATCTTGTTTTGAAGATGCTTAAAAACAAGGAAGGCTGAAATAGTACGGAGGAATAATTTGCTAAAGGATATTACAATAGGACAGTTTTTCCCCGGAACTTCTGTTATTCATAAAATGGACGCCAGGGTTAAGCTTCTTCTTACAGCAGCATTTATTGTTATGCTGTTTGTCGCAGACAGTATTCAGGCGCTTTGCGTAGGTATCGCATTCACACTGATAATATATCCTATTTCGGGTATACCTATGAAAATGATGTGGAAAAGTGTGAAGCCTATTCTGCCTGTTGTTATAATAACTGCACTGCTCAATCTGTTCTTCATCAGGACAGGTGACGTATATTTTAAGTGGAAGTTCATAAAGCTTACATCTGACGGTGTGGAGACAGCTTCATTTATGTCGATAAGAATACTTTGTCTGATAGTGGGTTCGTCGATACTGACATATACAACATCACCTATTGACCTGACTGATGCGATTGAGAGACTGCTTTCACCGCTTAAAAAGCTGAAAGTACCTGTGCATGAGCTTGCAATGATGATGACAATCGCATTAAGATTTATACCTACTCTTATCGAAGAAACTGATAAGATCATGTCAGCACAGAAGGCAAGGGGTGCAGATATTGAGACAGGCGGACTAATTAAGAAAGCCAAGGCTCTTGTACCAATACTTATACCGCTTTTTGTAGCTTCATTCAGGCACGCTGAAGAGCTTGCACTTGCAATGGAGTGCCGTTGTTATCACGGAGGAGAGGGACGAACAAGAATGAAACAGCTGCACCTTTCTTATCGTGATTTAGTAGGAGTTATGTTTCTTAGCCTGTTTTTTGCAGGTGTGATAGTTGTAAACTGTTTAGTATGAGAAATTTCAAAGTTACAATAGCATATAACGGAGCTGCATATCATGGTTGGCAAAGGCAGAACAATGCTTATACAGTTCAGGAGGCTTTTGAAGATGCTCTCTTTGAGCTGTTGGGTGAGCATATTACTGTGAACGGCTGCTCCAGAACTGATGCAGGTGTTCACGCAAGACAGTATGTTCTGAGCTTTCAGACTGAATCTACGATAACCTGCAGAGGTGTTGTGTTCGGGCTTAATGCTATACTTGAAGATGATATCGCAGTTCTTTCTTGCGAGGAAGCTCCCCTTGATTTTCATGCAAGATATTCCTGCAAAGGCAAGGAGTATGTTTATATTGTTCACAACAGTGAGATAAAAGATCCGTTTTATAAAGACACAGCATACAGAAGCTGGTATCCTATAGATGCTGACAGACTTGACAGAGAAGCAAAGGCATTTATAGGAAAGCATGATTTTAAGGCTTTCTGCAGTGCCGATTGCGACAAAGAAAATACAGAGAGAACTATCTTTGATTTCAGTGTCAAGCGTGTTGGTGATACGGTTCACTTTACTGTAAGCGGTGACGGATTTTTATATAATATGGTGAGGATAATGGTAGGTACACTGCTTTATATCAATGACGGTAAATTGGCTGACGGCTCAATTAAAGCGCTCATTGATTCGAGAGACAGAACAAAAGCAGGTAAAACAGTACCGCCTGCAGGTTTATACCTGAACGAAGTTTATTACGATAAAGGCAATGAGGATAATGAAAGACAATAACGATAATAATAAGAATAAATATTCAGATTCCGGCTTTGTTGACAGAGATGCCTTTGTAAATGCTGATGAGCCAATGCCTGAAGTATCGGGACGTGAGATCAGACAGCAGAAAAGGCTCGCAAAAAAGCAAAGACAGCGTGCAGAAAAAGAGCAGCGCCTCAGAGAAGAGCTGCTTGCGCAAAAAAAGCTAAGAGCTGCCCGTGAAAGAATGAAGTCTGAAGCAGAAGCTGAGAAAGCTGCTCAGGAAGACATACAGAAGATAACCGAGCAGGAGGTGTTTATAGCACCTGCAGATGAATCAAAGCTTAAAGACCTTAAAGAAGACCCTAATAAGATCTTTGAGGATGATGTGTTTGTTCAGGCAAATGACAAAGAAGAAAAAAACTCTGAAAATGCAGAAGAACAGTCTGATGATGAGCGGGATAAAGCTATTGAGAAGCTTGAAAAAAAGCAGCAGAAGGCTCAGATCAAGAAAAACCGTGAGAGCATTATACTCATAAAGCACGATAATGTTGTTGAGGATGATGAGGAGGAAGATGAGTCTCAGGAGGAGCAGAAGCCTGATGATCAGGAAGCTGCAGCAGATGAGACTGTTAAGTCTGTTCCTGAGGAAGAACCTGCGAAAAAAGAGCATAAGAAGTCTGAACCTAAAGCACGAAAAACTAAGGTTACAGATATTCGTTCTGCTCGTAAAAAGCAGAAGACAAAGAAAAGGATAAAAGCTCTTGTTGCTCTGCTTATTATTTCTGTATTTGGATTTACAGTATATTTTACAAGAGGTATCTGGGTGCCGAAGCTTGAGGGCATACTTGATAAGCCTCATGCAACTATTGTAAATGACGGTAAAACTGCTGAGGGTAATTTCCCGCTGCAATTTGATGAAACCTCGGTAAATATAGTCGCACCCTTCAATGACTGCTTTATAAAAGTTGATGATAATCATATTGTTTTTTATGATGAAGCCGGAAAGGTCATTTCAACATCTTCTCATTCTTATGCAAACCCTGTCGTTAAGACAGCAGGCAAGCGTGCAATGATTTATGACAGAGGCGGTCATGCTTTTACTCTTATGAATAAGAACGGAGAACTCTTTTCAAGGGAAATAGATGATTCTATTTTGCTCGCTGAGATAGCAAGCAACAGCAATATTGCTGTTGTCACCCAGAATGACAGATATGAAGCCGTAATGACAGTTTATGATTCTGACGGAGCTGTGATATACAGATGGCAAAGTTATAAGAAGGTTATAGATATCAGCTTCAATGAAAGCGGAAAAGGCTGTTACATAACAACGTTCAAGTCCGAGAACGGTATGATTAATTCGTATATTTCAGGTGTTTCGTTTGACAGTGAAGAGGAGTTTATGCAGTCATCAGCAATTGATGATCTTGTTCTTGATACACTTGTAAACGATAATGAGGATCAGTGGGTTATTGGATTGTCAAATTTCTATAAGCTTGATAATAAAGGAAACATTCTGTTTAAGTATGAATACAGCGGTGACCTTATAGATTATACAGTCAGCAAGACATCTGCTGCGGTAGTAGTCAGCGGAGTAGGAAAAGGAAGCGGCGTTCTGACGATTTTCCGTTCGGACAGCGATTCCAACAATCCGAACAGCATGATCTATACCGAAGACGGTCAGCCCAAAAAGCTACATTCAGGTTCAAATCTGATTATTCTTCTTTGTGAGGATAAAATCAATGCGTATGATAAAGCAGGCAACCTGCTTGCAACTGCAAATGTTTCTTCGGATTATCTGGATTTTGCTTATCTTAATGATGCTGTATATTTTCTCGATGTAAGAGAACTCAATAAGATCGGATTCAAGACCTGATACGAGGGTGATTAAATGGCACTGCTTCTTGATATGATATGTGCGGTAATACTGATCCTTTTCGTATTTATTGGTATTTACCGAGGTGTTTTCAAGTTTACGATACTTCTTCTGGCATCTGTGGTTTGTGCGTCAGTTTCTTTGTTTTTGTCTGATATGGCAGCAGAGAATGCATACAATAAATTTGTAAAGAAAAAGATTACTTCCGGTCTTGAAACTGCTTGCAAAGGTCTTGATGTTACAAAAGAAGTTAATGAAAGACTTGCTGAAAAAGGTCTGAGTGTTCAGATTGACTCTCAGAAAATAAAGGATTCATTCGACCGGAGTACAAAGCCTTCAGAATCAATAAAGAATCTCCTTGAGAAAGAGGGCCTTGATACTCAGTCGGCTGAGGAAACAGCGTCTGAGATTTTTACAGATGTTAAAAACGAGTTCAAAAATCATTTTGATATTAGCTTTCAGAATGCTTCATTGGATAAGGTTGCAGATCAGGCTGTCAATATGTTTGATAAAAAAGCAACGCAGATTTTTTACGCTCTCAGCCGTGATGACCCAACATATTCTGCTGAGCTTCTTGAAAAGAATATATTAAGAGCGCTTATACTTCCTTTGCTCAGAATAATGATCTTTATAATTCTGTATATTGTTATGGAAATTGGTGTCAAGATTATTCTGTTTCTGGTGGGTATTTTTACCGGAGGCCGCTTATCTGTATCAGCAAGGGTCGGAGGCGGTGCTCTTGGAGCTTTGAAGGGCGGTATGTACTGCCTGCTGATAGCTTACTTTGCTGCGCAGATTATTTCAACTATGGGAGAGTCAAACGGCTTCCTATCCTTGAAGCAATGCAATGATACTTTGATTTTTAAATATTTTTTCCATGTGTTTTACTAAGAAAGAAAGGAGTACACTATTATGATGATGTGCACCCGATGCAAAAAAAGACCTGCGGTAGTATTTATATCGCAGCTTAATGTAAAAGACCCTGACTCTAAGAAAAATCAGGGACTATGCCTTGTGTGTGCCAAGGAACTTGGAATTACACAGGTTGATGACTATATGAAGCAAATGGGTATCTCAGATGATGACCTTGAGGCTATGTCAAATCAGCTTATGGAGCTTTCCGACGGTGATGACTTTGAAATGGGCGGAAGCGGAACTATGCCGAACTTCCTAAGCAATCTGTTCTCAGGAGGCTCACCTGTTTCTGACAGACAAAGCTCTTCTGCTTCTGCGCAGTCGAATACAAAGGAAAAGGATAAAAAGCAGAAGAAACTAAAATTTCTGAACAACTATTGTACAAATCTTACCGAAAAGGCAAGAGAGGGTAAGCTTGATAATATTGTTGGGAGAGACAAAGAGATTTCAAGAGTGATTCATATTCTTTCCCGCAGACAGAAAAACAATCCTTGCCTTATTGGTGAGCCCGGTGTAGGTAAAACTGCTGTAGCTGAAGGCATTGCTCAGAAAATAGTTTCGGGAGATGTTCCTTTCCACATAAGGGATAAAGAGCTTTATTTGCTTGATCTGACTGCACTTGTAGCCGGAACTCAGTTCAGAGGACAGTTTGAAAGCCGCTGCAAGGGGCTTGTTGAAGAGGTTAAGTCTCTCGGCAATGTTATTCTTTTTATAGATGAGGTTCACACGCTCGTCGGTACTGGTGATTCTGAGGGCACAATGAATGCGGCAAACATCTTAAAGCCCTCTCTTTCGAGAGGAGAGATTCAGGTCATCGGTGCTACCACCTTTAAGGAGTACAGAAAGTATATTGAGAAGGACTCTGCTCTTGAGAGACGTTTCCAGCCTGTAACAGTCAATGAACCGACAGTTGAGGATACCGTTACAGTTCTTCTTGGTATAAAGAAATACTATGAGAATTTCCATAGAGTTCATATTGATGATGCTACTATAAGAAAATGTGCTGTTCTTTCAGAGAGATATATAAATGACAGATTTCTACCCGATAAGGCGATTGACCTTCTTGATGAGGCTTGTGCCTGCACAAGTATAAGAACTCCCGAAATTGAAGAGTATGATGACCTGAACACTCAGCTTCGTGAACAGGAGCAGTATGTTGAAGAGGCTGAAGCCAGTGATGAGCCCGATTATGAGGCTATCGCAAATAAAAGAGGCGAGATACTCCGTATTCAGGAAAGGCTCAAGGAGGTTGAGCAGAAGCTTAATACTGTCAAGGTAACTGATGAGGATCTTTCTACAGTTATTGAGCTCTGGACAGGTATTCCGGCAAATAAAATCGCTCAGAGTGAATTTGAAAAGATAAGAGACCTGAAACCTCATCTGCTTGAACGTATCATTGGTCAGGACGAGGCTGTTGATAAGGTAGCTAAGGCAATAAAGAGAACGAGAATACAGCTTGATAAGCGCCGCAGACCTGCTTCTTTCATTTTTGTAGGTCCTACAGGTGTAGGAAAAACTGAGCTTGTAAAGGTTCTGGGCGAGGAGCTGTTTGATGCAACAGAGCCTCTTATCAGAATAGATATGTCTGAGTATATGGAGAAGCACTCTGTATCTAAGCTTATAGGCTCACCTCCCGGATATGTAGGCTTCGATGATGCGGGACAGCTCACAGAAAAGGTCAGAAGACGCCCATACAGCGTTATACTGTTTGATGAGATAGAAAAAGCTCACCCTGACGTAATGAATATTATGCTCCAGATACTTGATGAGGGCAAGCTTAATGACTCGCAGGGACGTTCAGTATCATTTGAGAATACAGTTATTGTTATGACCTCAAACGCAGGCTCAACTGATAAGGATACAGGTGTAGGCTTCAACAAAACTGATAACGAGATAGCTCAGGATAAAGCTATGAAGGCACTGAGAGATTTCCTCAGGCCTGAGTTCTTAGGCCGTGTTGATGAAGTTGTAGTATTTAATCAGCTTACAGAGGAAAATTACGCATCTATTGCAGGCCTTATGCTTGATGAGATGAAGTCACCACTCTCTGAGCAGGGAATCGAACTCAGATACACTGATGCAGCTTTGAAGCTTATAGCTCATAAAGCACACGGTCACAAGCTTGGTGCAAGAGATATAAGAAGAGTTATCCGCAGTGAGGTACAGGATAAGATCGCAGAGATCATCGTTGAAAATGGTGAGGGCGCAGTTTCTGCTGTAGCTGTTGACGCAGACGGTGAAGAACTTAAAATAAGCTCAATCTAAAAAATCAAGCAGATAACAGTACAAAAATTCGTACTGTTATCTGCTTTTTTAGGCAACACCGCACGACCTCTG
>DGRP01000084.1:0-9530 GCA_002391065.1 Ruminococcus sp. UBA4385
GCTTATGCCATCTCTTGCTGATGATAAAACTGCTATGCTGGCTTTTTCTAAGATCGAAAACCCTTTCATAGGCATACTTGCAGGAAATATTGGTGCTGCCTGCTACAATCGCTTTAAGGATACTAAGCTTCCCGACTGGCTCGGCTTTTTCAGCGGAAAGCGCTCAACCGTCATAGTCGCAGGATTTGTTTCTACGGTTACTGCGGCACTGCTCTTTTTCATCTGGCCTGTATTTTTCGGCGGACTTGTCCGTATCGGAAAGTCTATAAGCTCAATGGGCTCTCTTGGTGCGGGAATTTACGCCTTCCTGAACCGTCTGCTGCTTCCCTTCGGTCTGCACCATGCGCTCAATAACGTATTCTGGTTTGACACGATAGGTCTGGGCGACGTTACCCATTTCTGGGCAGGTCATACATCAGCTGATGTTTCATGGTCGCTGGGTATTTATATGTCGGGATTCTTCCCTTGTATGATGTTCGGTGTGCCTGCTGCATCACTTGCTATGATACGCTGTGCTCCAAAAAAGAAAAGAAAATTTGCACGAAGCATTCTTATCTCGGGAGCTATATGCTCCTTCGTATGCGGTATAACAGAGCCCTTTGAATTTGCATTCATGTTTGCAGCACCTGTGCTCTACGTTATCTATTCACTGCTCTACGGTATATTTACTTATGCGGCTGCAGTTCTTGGCTTCCGTGCAGGTTTTGCCTTTTCAGGCGGTGTGACTGACCTTATTTTCTCATCTTCACTGCCTGCAGCCCAGAAAACATGGATGATAATTCCGCTTGGAATTGCCGCATTCATAGTTTTCTATTTTGTGTTCAGAGGTCTTATCACTAAGTTCAAGCTTAAAACTCCCGGGCTTGATGACTCGGAGGACAGCACTGATGACAGTGCAGCTGACAGCCGTTCAGACATTGTTGCAGGAGTGAACATACCAAGGCTGCTTAGTGCTCTTGGAGGGAAGGAAAACCTTACACTTATAGATAATTGCATCACAAGACTAAGGCTTGAAATAGCCGATATGAATAAAATATCCGAAAAAGAAATAAAGGCAGCAGGCTCAAAAGGGATTATGAAGATAGGCAAAACAGGTCTGCAGGTCATCATCGGGCTGAATGTTCAGGCTGTAGCCGATGCACTCAATGCTGAGGTCAAAGGCTCGGTACAAAAGGATATATCTGTTAAAGAGAACACCTCTGACAGCTTACAAGAAGCTGTGACAGAAGTTCCGACTAATACGATCATAAAATGCAGAGCAGGAACAGTACTCCAGCCTGTAAAAGGAAAAGTCATCCCCCTCGAAGAGATACCTGACGAGACCTTTGCACAGGGTGTACTCGGAATGGGTGTGGGTATCCGCCCCGATGACGATAAGGCTGTAGCTCCCTTTGACGGTACTGTTATCCATGTAACTGATACTCATCACGGTGTTGCCCTCGAATCAAACGGCATGGAGGTGCTTATTCATGTTGGAATAGATACTGTAAAAATGAACGGTGATGGCTTTGAATGCTTTGTAAAAGCAGGAGATACTGTCAAGGCGGGTCAAATACTTATACGCTTTGACCGTGAAAAGATAAAAGCGGCAGGCTTCAGCGATATTACTGCTGTAACACTTTCAAACAGCGATGAGCTTGATGATGTAGAGTGTTGAAATCGTCATAAATATGTGATATACTGTATAAGGAAGTCAAATAGAATATGATGAATTAAGATGGAGTGGAAAAATGCCTAAGGATAAGAAAAAACAATCACCTGAAAAGCTTATACTTGAAAGATTGAAAAAAGCAGAGAATAAAGACGTATCATTCAAGGATCTGCAGAAGGCGGTCAGAAAAAAGAACTATACAAAATCACAGTTTCGTGAGGCACTTAACAAACTTATGGATAACGGTCAGGTCTACATGAACGGAAGCAATTTCAAAATCTCCCTTGAAAAAGACCTGAAGCTTGCTGAGGTCGTTAAGCTTCAGCGCACCTTCGGATTTGTTAAACCCGAGGACAACAGCCCTGATATATTTATCCCGGGAAAGAAGCTCATGGGAGCAATGCCCGGAGATATTGTCCTTGTAAGGCTGAAAAAAAGTCACGGAGAGTCTCCTGAGGGTGTAGTTATCAGAATTGAGCAGGAGAACTTCTGCCGATTTACGGGTGAGATCACTATGACCGATGAGGGCCTTATGGTAAAGCCTGATTCTATCTCCAATACGCCTATAAGGTTTACAAATCCAATGGATATAGAGCTTAATGAGGGCGACAAGGTACTTGCTCACATTACACACAGAGGCGAGAGCCACCGTGACCACCTATGTGAGATAGCTGCGAACTTCGGAAGCTCACAGAGGGCTGCTGTATGCGCTCTGAGTGTTCTTGAGATAAACGGGCTTACTCCCCTGTTCCCGAATGAGGTCATTTTTGAAGCCAGACAGGCAAACAATGAGTCCCGTGTTCAGGAAGAAGCAGAGGGCAGACTGGACCTAAGGGACAAGCCTATTTTCACTATCGACGGCGCTGATACCAAGGATATTGATGACGCGATCAGCGTTGAGAAAAATGATGACGGATACCTGCTCGGCGTACATATTGCCGATGTTTCACACTATGTGCTGCCTAAATCGGCACTTGATAATGAGGCATTCCGCAGGGGCACGAGTGTATACTACGCAAACAGAGTTATCCCGATGCTGCCGAAGGAGCTTTCAAACGGGATATGCTCACTGAATCCGAATGTTGACCGACTGGCATTCTCCTGTCTTTGTCAGCTTGACAGTAAGGGAGTTATACGCTCTTACAAGTTTGTTAAATCCATTATACGCTCCAGAGTAAAGGGTGTTTACAGCGAAATAAACGAACTTCTTGAGGGCTATAAGTCAAAGGCTGCGGCTGAGAAATACAAAGATGTTCTCGATCAGCTGCCTGTTATGAAAAAGCTTGCAGGAATACTTGCAAAGAACGTTAAGAAGAGGGGCGCACCTCAGCTTGAAACGGTTGAAGCGAAGCTTATTATTAATGCTGAGGACAAGTGCGTCGGTGCTGAACCTAAACAGAGAGGAGAAAGCGAAGAGCTCATAGAAAACTTTATGCTTGTTGCAAACGAATGTGCCGCAAGGTTTGCTATTGAAAATTCGCTGCCGTTTGTTTACCGTATTCATGAAGTTCCAAGTGAGGAAAAGACCGAAACGCTTAAAGAGCTGCTTACTAAACTTGGTATACCGTTTAAGTTCGGCGAACGGCCTGCACCTGCTGATATGGCTAAAATCCTTGAAAAAGCCAAGGGCAGCGAGATTTTCCCTATGATAAACAATATTGTCCTCAGAAGTATGTCTAAGGCAAGGTACTCAACCGAGCCTGTCGGGCACTTCGGGCTGGCGCTTGCAGACTATGCTCACTTTACATCACCTATAAGGCGCTATCCTGACCTTGCTATCCACAGAATAATGAGCGAACGGCTTTCGGGAACAAGCGTTGCTGACTGCCAGAGCAGATTTAACAAGTTTGTCTATGCCGCAGCAGATCAGGCTACAAGAACAGAGCTCACGGCTATTCAGACTGAACGTGACTGTGAGGACTGCTACAAGGCTGAATTTATGTCTGAGCATATCGGAGAGGAGTTTGACGGAAGAATCGTATCTGTTGTTAATCAGGGTATTTTTGTTGCTCTTGAAAACACCTGCGAGGGGCTTGTCAGAAACGAGACACTTCCTGAGGGCGAATATGACCTTGACTACCTTATATCGCTGACCGACATAAGAAGCGGAAGAAAATACAGCGTCGGCGATCCTGTCCGTGTAAAGGTTGTAAACGCAAATGTCAGTGCAGGAAATATAGACTTTGAATTTGTATAAAAAATACCTGAGAGTTTTATAGCTCTCAGGTATTTTGGTTTATTGGGTCTGCAAGCATTGCGAAAGCAGATTTTCAGTCCTTGACTGATCGCTCAGGTCAAGCTCTCTGATAACCTTTCGGAGCGAAAGTACTCTCGATGGGATAACCGACAGCATATCTACGTTCATCTGAAGCAATATCTCTGTCATTGACAGGTCAGATGCCATTTCTCCGCAGACACCGACCTCAATGCCGTTTTTGTGAGCATTATCACAAACAAGCTTTATCATTCTGAGAAGTGCTGTGCTGTTCTCAGGTCTTATTCTGTCATACTTGGAGTTGTTTTTATCAAGTGCCAGAGTAAACTGCTCCAGATCATTTGTTCCGATACAGAAGAAATCTGCATCCTTTGCAAGAAGATCACTGGTCATTACAGCAGCAGGTGTTTCGATCATTACACCTATTTTTACATCCTCACTGAAAGCTGTTCCCTCTTCACGAAGCTGTTCTTTTACATCATTGATAATAGCCCTTGCATGGCGAAATTCTCCGATATCTATAATCAGAGGCAGTATCAGCGACATCTTTCCGTATACAGATGCCCTGAGCATTGCTCTTATCTGCGTTTTGAATATTTCCTGCTGTTCAAGACACACTCTTATCGACCTGTATCCAAGAGCAGGATTAGGCTCTTTTTTCATATTAAGGATATCTGCGGTTTTTTCAGCGCTCATATCATAGGTCAGCAGTGTTACCTCCTTGCCGTTCATATCCTCAAGCACTCTTCTGTAGTTATAAAACAGCAGCTCCTCATCGGGGAATACACGCTCACCGACATACAAAGATTCACTCCTGAAGAGACCTATTCCCTCAGCATCGTTTGAAACAGCACTCTCAACCTCAGAAAGGTCATACACACTTGCGCAGACCTTAACACTTCTGCCGTCAATCGTTTTATTAGGCTCACCTATCAGCTTTGTAAGCATTTCATGCTTTCTCTGTTCTACCTTGATACGATCCTGAGCACGTCTGATAGTTATTTCATCAGGCTCTACATACAGCAGACCCTCATAGCCGTCAACAATGGCTTCCTTACCGTCGAGATCATCGCAAAGCTCATCACCCATACATACAATACACGGAAGGTCCATGCTTCTTGCCAGTATAGATGCGTGTGAATTCTCAGCGCCTGAGGCTGTACAGAATGCAGCTATCTTCGTTTTATCGAACATCATAGCCTCTGACGGCATAATGCTGTCGGCACAGATTATGGAGTTTTCCTTCAGCTCTATCTCACCTGTCTGAGCATTCAGAAGGTGCCTTATCAGTCGTTCGGAAATATCCCTGACATCTGCTGTTCTCTCACGCACATAATCAGAATCGTTATTAGCGAGCACTCTTGTCAACTCAATCGCAGCTCTTGCTACAGCGTACTCTGCATTATAGCTGCTGTCGGTTATAAGGCTCTGGATACGGCTGTCGAACTGATTATCCATAAGCATCATCTTATGAATAATAAATATCTGAGCGTTCTCCTCACCAAGCCGTTCAAGAGCGTCTTCGTAAAAGCTGTCGAGCTCCTGCTCTGTCTCGGACTTAGCCTTTTCATATCTGTTAAGCTCACGCGTGGTATCGCTGACCTTACGTCTGCTGATTATAAGGTCATTCCTCTGATAGAACACTATAGTGCCATGAGCAATAGCACCTACAACAGGCTTTCCGCTTATTGTTTTCATTGTTTTCCTTCTTTCAATGTGCTGAGAAGCTTTTTTTCTTAAACACTCTCTTATAATACGGAAGTGCGAACAGTATCCACAAAACTGCAAAAATAACTGCCAGCGCTATATAAAAATAGACAGGATAATCAAAAATCTCAAGCATTATTTTATTCAGTACCGCACCAGATACAGTATTCTGTTTCACGAATACATTTATAATATGATTTCTGAACAGTATCATTACCTGTGAAGCTAATATCATCATTACCGTATACACTCTGAATGTTGAGTACAGCTTATAGCCTCGCTTATATCTCAGAAAAGCGTATAGCACATAAACCAGCCCGAATACTATACCGACTGCTGCTGATACATAATCCTTGGAAAGGATTTTTCCTACGGCTGCAAACCTGTCATATCTATCATTGAATTGCTGAGCCTTTTTATTATAGCTGTTTACATTCTTTACTACAATACTCTGGTATTTATAAAACCTAGTTCCAAGCTTTTTGCCTGTGATATACTCAATCAGTTCCTTATTGGTTTCAATAATATCGACATACTCGTTTATATCAATCTCAGGGAGATGTCCTGTTTCCTTTATATACTCGGTATATCTGTCAAGATAATTCTGCAAAAAGCCTGACACATCAAGCTGTTCCATTACGCTTATCATCTGCTCTGTATTGAGCGTCACTCTGTAACGCTCCTCAAGCTCTTTATTAATTGCTGAAGCTATCTCTGCATCTACCGATTCACCTGCATTGATTTCAGCAGCAGTAATTCCCTTGAACTCAAAGGTTTCAATAATACTGTCAGCTATCATATCACTGTTTACTACAGTCAGCACCATTGCAAGCCCCATTACAAAGGTTACAACAAAGCACAGACTCAGTATCAAAAGCCTGATCAGAAACGAGCCCACCCTTTTTGAGAAAGCAAGCTTGGCATTTTCAGGCAAACAAGCATTTTCAGCATTATTACTCATTATATTCCTCCGTTTTACACTCAAAATGAGCAATACTCAACGCTTTTATTATTATATACTTTTTTTTCACATTTTTCAAGTACTTACACAAAAAAACCGACCTGTTTTCACAGGTCGGCTGATATTAAAGCTGTTCAAGCGTAAATACGAAGGTAAGAGGTCCTTGGGCACTCTGCATTGTGACTTGTTTTTCCAGAAGCTTTGTCTTAATATTCTTTGTCCAGTCCTTCTGAGTTCTGAGCTTCATTGAGTTTGCATCAGCCCATTCTCTGATATAGGTGTTGCAGTCACGTCTTGCAAAGCCTATATTATCAGCATCAAAGCTTCCGTCAACTCCAAGAGTTGAAACAGGCTCAGCTTCGGTAAACTCCTGTCCGACAGCAGTTCCTATCTTTTTCTTTATGGTAAGTCTGAATTTCATATTATCATCCTTTCTGTCAGAACAGCGGCTCTTTCTCTAATGTATACTCATCAAGAATAGAATCCGACTGTGAGATCCAGCCGCTCCCGGGCTTTTCCTTTTTGATTATTGAATCAAAATTAGGCTTTCTTTCCGAAAGGTTATGCGCATCAGTACCAAAGCAGAACGGCACACCCTTATTAATGACCTTTGATACAAAGCGTCTGGACTCGAAATGCTCAAATGCCTCGGCATTAAACTGGAATATCGCATCAAAACCAAGCATAGTTTCAATATTGCTCTTACTATACCATGTAGAGTAACGATGAATATGAGCAATTATCGGCATCAGGTCATACTGACACGCAATATTATAAACCTCTTCGCCCATCCAATCGCTGTATGGCGCATAGGGAAGCTCCAGCAAAATAAGGTTTGTACCCGATATTGCAAGATTTTCTATTCCCTCAAGCTCACTTATTCCCTTCTCAATAGCTACCTCTGCACCAAGATGAATATTCTTGATAGCAGGATCAGCCGCAAGAAGCGAATAAAAAGCATCATTTCTCTTTTTTATGTAGCCTTCAACACCATGATGCTGACGGTGCGCATAGAAATGAGGTGTAGCAACAATCCTCTCTATGCCCTGCCGTTTCATCATCTTTATCATATTCAGAGACATTTCAACGCTCTCAGAACCGTCATCAATGCCTGGAACTATATGACTGTGGTAATCTGTAATCACAGAGCATCAAGCCTCCTTAAGTGCAGTTTTATTCTTCTTCTGCTCTGGCCTGCTTAGCACTTTCAGCGTACTTATAAGAATAATCATATCTATAATTCTTATACTTGTACTTATATGAATATGTGCCCGAATGCTTCCTGTTGACGTCATTAAGAACAAATCCTATAAGATTGCAGTTAGCAAGCTGAAGCTTTGTACAGCACTCATCAATCTCACTGAAGGTTGTTCTTCCGTATCTTACAACTACGAGAACACCGGCAATGCTTCCCGAAAGGCCAAGAACGTCAGTTACAGGCAGTATCGGAGGCGCATCAATAAGGACATAGTCATATATTCCCTTAACCTTATCAAGCAGAGCCTTCATATTATCTGATGCAAGAAGCTCTGATGGGTTAGGAGGGATAACTCCTGCTGTCAGGATATCAAGGTTGCCCTTAGTACCTCTGAACACGCACTGCTCAAATGTTTTCTCACCTGAAAGGACAGCTGAAAGGCCGTCTTTATTTTTAAGCTTGAAGTTCTTATGCTGTACAGGCTTTCTCAGATCGGCATCGATAAGGAGAACCTTGTTCTCGGTCTCGGCAAGGGTTGTTGCCATATTAGCAGATGTTACCGACTTACCCTCTGAAGGGTCAGCAGAAGAAATTGCAAGTATCTTATTCTTATAAGTGGAGAGTGAGAACATAAGGTTTGTTCTCATTGACTTATAGTTCTCAACAACATTGAACGGAATGTCGTTGTTACCCATAAGAAGCCTTCTCTTTCTATCGTTGCTTGTGCTGTCTTTATCCTTTGAGGATTTACCGCCGATAGTCATTATCTCACCGATAATAGGCTTCTGATACTTGACATTAAGCTCATTAGCTTCCTTAACAGTATTATCAAATGCATTGATAAGAAGTATAACCGCAACTGCTATAGCACCGCCTGCAATAAAACCAAGCATTGTATATCTTGAAACACTCGGAGATACCTTGTTATAATAAACCTTGGCGTCACCGATTTTCTCAACAGAACCTGCACCTACAACTCTGATAATGAAATCAGGAGCAACATCTGCCATGATATTACACAGATTTGCCGAAAGCTTAGGATTCTTCGTTGTAGCTGAGATTTTCAGAACCTCAGTTTCGTTAGCAGCTTCCATTGTGTAATAGCCTCTGATGCTGTCTGCGGTTATTCTGTCATCATCATCAAAAGCGAAATACTCCTTTAATTCAGATCTATCGTAAAGCTCGCTGAGTCTGTTTCCGACTTCATCCATAACTATATCGTCATTAAGGATCTGGATATAAGTTGTAACAAGTGATTTTGATGCCATAATGGTCTGTGTATCAACTACTGTACGCTGTTCACCATCGCTGTTATTCTTAACATACATTGAAACGTGCGATGAATACTTAGGTGCTATAAAAAACTTTGACACTGTAAATGCACCAACACCGCCAACTATCGCTGCAAGAAGTATGATCCACAGCTTACTGATAAGCAGACCAAACACGTCGCGTAATGAGATTTCCTGCCCTTCCATATTATACCTTCCATTACAATAAATTTTCCGACAAAACCAACGCTCAGTCAGAATACATCAAATATTATTATATCATTTTATATCATTTAAGTCAAGCATTTTTATCAAATTCTTCGTATTTGGTAAAATTGTTCTAACTCTGAATAAAAACAACATATAATTATTGACATATTACAACAAGAAAAAAACCGCTGTACTATGACAGCGGTCTGCAGTTTTGCCTGCACCCTTTCAATTCTATAGGCAACACCGCACGACCCCTGTGCATCAGATGCGCCGTCCAGATTTTCGTCAGATTGCCTAAATTCGACGCAGGCTTG
>DGRP01000084.1:9663-29001 GCA_002391065.1 Ruminococcus sp. UBA4385
CGCGGGTCATGCGGTGTTGCCTATATCAATTTTTTTCGGACTGAAGCCTTTTTCTGAGCTCATCTATCCTCTCTCTGAGTTCTTTAATATAGTTGTCCACATCGTTCTTATCAAAACCGCCTAAAGCAGATATCTTCAGTTCATAAAGCTCTGCCTCATCAGGAACGGTGTACTGCTCTCCCCTCTGCTTTTTCTCAAAAGCATCTTCAAGCTGATAAATATGTCCTGTCAGAACATCAAGATATTTAAGTGTTTCAAGCTTATCATATCCGCCGAACATTACAAATCCAAATTTATCCAAAATAAACGCTCCGGAAGAGCTGCCCCCTTTCATTAAAAGAAATGTGAACAAAATGCCGCTTGTTTATTACATTTTTATTATATCAAATTTATCTGTAAATGTCAATAGCTTAGAAAAATATTATTCACAAAAATTCAATTTATTCGGTATAAAATTATGTTTAATATATAAAACAAAACTACAAGGAGAAAATCGATGCTCAAGATCATTCTTACACTTCTTATCAGCGCAGCAATCGGCTACGCAACTAATTACCTTGCTGTCAAAATGCTGTTCAGGCCCTTAAAGCCTATCTACATCAGGGGCAAAAGGCTGCCCTTTACACCGGGTATTATCCCAAAAGGCAAACCGAGGCTTGCAAAGGCACTATCATCTGCGGTCAGTGAAAGCCTGCTCACAAGTGAGGATATCGAAGATGCGATACTGAGTGATAAGTCGAAAAAGCTTTGTGCCGAGAAGCTCTGTATGGGGCTTTATATGCGTGAGAGGAATAAGCTTGGGCAGATGCTGAATGATCTGTCACAGGGCTGCACCTACAGCACTGCCAGAAAGAAGCTCAAGGAGCGCATAGTTGAAAAAGGTACTCAGGCTGCTGTTGATATGAATATTGCAGAAGCTATGATAGGCGAGATAGCCGCATCAGTCAGAGAGAAAACTCAGGGCTCTATGGCGGCTATGTTTATCACTGATGAACTCATCGCTGACCTTACAAGACCTGCTGCGGAGAAATTCAACGACTATATCCGTGAGAACGCTCCTGCAATGATAGAAAAGGCAGTTGAGGAAGAGCTTCGAGCTGCCGAGGATAAGACTGTTCCTCAGGTATTTACGGAGCTCAACATTACTCAGGAGAAGCTTACAAGGATAATCGGAATAGCAATGGAGGGTCTGCTCAGAGGTAAGCTTTCGGGCTTTCTGAAGGAGCTGGATGTAGGCTCGGCCGTTGAAAAGCATATAAACGAAATGGACAATAAGGCTCTTGAAGAGCTTATACTCTCAGTTATGAAGAAGGAGCTAAATGCAGTTGTAAATCTTGGCGCTCTGATAGGGCTTATTATTGGTGTACTGAACGTTATTGTAAATCTCTGAGGTGAGTTTATGAACGCTCCTGACAACAGACTGGTATGGATAATGCTGTCTTTGTTCTTCTCCTGTCCGAACAACAGGCTGTGGGAAATAATGAAAAGCTATGACAGCGGAGCTAAGCTTTATAATGATCTGATAAATCACCGCTGCGGCTTTATTACAGAGAAAGAAGCGGAGCATATCAGTTTTTGCAGTGAAGCTCAGGGACAATCGGTTATAAAGAGCTGTGAAAAGAGAGGTATTCGCATACTGACTTTTGAGGACAGAGACTATCCCGAAAGGCTGAAAATGCTTTTCTGTCCGCCTGCCGTGCTTTATTGCAGGGGCGATATTACATCACTAAGCAAAGAGAAAACACTTGCTGTTATCGGTGCAAGAGAAGCATCGGAGTACTCGCTTAAAACCGCCTACGCCTTTACTAACGCACTTGCAAAACGTGGAATCTGCATTATAAGCGGTCTTGCAAACGGTATTGATCAGATAGCTCACAAAAGTGCTCTCAAGGCTGACGGGATAACCTGCGGAGTTATGGGCTGCGGACTTGAATATGACTACCCAAAGGGTTCAGCAAAGCTTAAAGAGGCAATCTGCCTGAGAGGCTCTGTGATATCGGAGTATATGCCTCAGGTAAGGCCTGCTCCTGAAAACTTCAAAATAAGGAACCGCCTTATTGCAGCCCTGTCAGACTGTGTGCTTGTAATTCAGGCAGGCGAACACAGCGGAACGCTCAACACTGTAAACCATGCACTGGAACTTTCAAAAGAGGTTTTTGTGATACCGCCCCATGACCTGTTCTCAGATGAATATATCGGTCAGAGCATACTTATCGAGGAAGGTGCTACACCTATATACAGGCTCGGGCAAATACTTGACAGCTTATAAAAACACCCCTCTGTCATCAGGCAGAGGGGATATTTCATATATCGAAAACTATTGTTGCTATTGTAAAGAAAATAAGTGTCGAGCAGGTATCAACTATAGTTGTGATAAGCGGTGCAGCCATTATCGCAGGGTCAAGGCCGAGCTTTTTCGCGCCCATAGGGAGCATAGCGGCTATAAGCTTTGAAAGTACCACTGTAATCATTATCGCAAGGCTGACCGTGAACGCCAGCTTATAGCAATCGACCGAGGTATCACCATGATACACGATTATGACCCTTACCGCATTGACCGCAGCAAGTATCACACTGACTAAAAGGGCTATCCGAAACTCTTTGAATACTACCCTGAAGAAATCCTTCATTCTTATCTCACCGAGGGACATTCCTCGGATTATCATGGTAGAGGTCTGAGAGCCGCAGTTTCCGCCCGTACCGCTGAGCATTGACAGGAAGGATACAAGCACAGGCACAACGGCAAATGCCGCCTGATAGTGATTGACTACTGCTCCTGTAAGCGTTGCCGAAAGCATAAGGATAAGCAGCCATGCTATTCTGTTCTTTGCGTGAGTAAACACTGAGGTTTTGAAATAGGAATCCTCACTGGGGGCAACGGCAGCCATTTTCGAGAAGTCCTCAGTCGCCTCCTCGGTCATGACGTCCATAGCATCGTCGAAGGTTACGATTCCGACCATACGCTGTTCATTATCAACTACAGGCAGCGACAGAAGGTCATACTTTCGGAACGCCTTTGCAACGTTCTCCTTGTCCTCAAGGGTATCAACGGAAATAACGTTTGTCTCCATTATATCGCCGA
The DNA here is from genome assembly GCA_002391065.1 of Ruminococcus sp. UBA4385. The sequence continues at coordinate 12,746 of DGRP01000084.1, forward strand.
TAAGGTCATCATCATCGGCTGTCAGCACATCAAAAAGACTGAGCACACCGATAAGCTTTCTGCTTTCGGTAACATACATATAGTTTACGGTCTCCTTTACCATTCCTATATGCCTGATACGGTCTATAGCCTCTTTGACTGTATAATCCCTGTGCAGGTATACATACTCGGTCGTCATGATCGAGCCTGCACTGTCCTTAGGGTATTTGAGGATAGTGTTTATCTCTCGTCTGGTATCTGCATCTGCGTTTTTGAGTATCCTTGATACTACATTTGCAGGCATTTCCTCGATAATGTCAACTGTATCGTCAACGTACAGGTCATCTACGACCTCCTGAAGCTCCTTATCAGTGAATGCATTTATAAGCACCATCTGCATATCGGAGTCCATATACGCAAAAACATCTGCGGCTGCATCTTTATTCAGCAGACGAAACAGCAGCGGAAGCTGTGATTTACCTATCTTTCCCTCATCATAGAACTGCTGAAGAATTGCTGCTACATCGACCTCGTTCATATCCATAAAGATCTCACGGATAGCCTTGAAGTTCCTCTTATCAAGCAGTTCAAGCACAGTGTTGTACATTGTTATCCCTCCAGTTTGCAAGTATACATATTTTTGTACACTTAATGCAATAATAACGGCGCACTCCTTCCGTAACACGAAATTCATACGCCCTTCAAGGTGTCAAACACTCTGCCCTGTTCTATTGTAAAAAGCGTCAGAACGGACTGACGCCGTTTCGCAATCGCGGGGCAATAGTATTATTACCGGCGTCATCCATTAAATCTCAGCTCCTTTTTTCCTAATATGGTCATTATGACCTTAACATATTAATTATACGCTCTTTACTTTCTTTTGTCAAGAAAAATTCAGCACAAAATTATCCCCTGCGCCCGCAGGGGATATAAGCACTATGTTTAGTGAGCAACTCCGTTATTGTCGAGGTCATAGCCGTCAATATTACGGTTTATGAGCATCATTCCGTTGGAGTCGAAATAGTAACGGTTTCCGTCGATGATCTTCCAGCCTGTTACTGCCGAGCCGTCACGGTTATTATAGTATTTCTGACCGTTCCAGTTTACCCAGCCCTCTTTAAGATAGCCGTCTTCACCGAAATTGTAGAGCGTTCCGTCAATGTAAACAGGACCTCTGGTGGCAACGCCGTTTTGCAGGAAGTATCTTCTTCCGTCAATAGTTGTCCAGCTGTTCTGAAGCTTTCCTTCATTTGAGAAATAGAAATCTGTTCCGTCAATGTTTTTCCAGCCTGCGGAAGCCTTTCCGTCATCGGAGAAGTAATAGGTATCGTCTCCTGCGGTTATCCAGCTGTTCTTAACAGTACCGTCTTTGGAAATATAGTAGATGTTCTCATCTTTATATATTCCGATAGTCAGCTTGCCCTTGTTATCAAAATGATAATCCTTGCCGTCTATTGTTTTCCAGCCTGTTACTGCAAAGCCGTTCTCATCAAAGTAGTATATATTGCCTGCAACTGTCTTGAACTCAGATGTAATAAACTCCTCAGTTTCCTTGTCAAAGAACTTATAGTCGCCGTCAACTCTGACTAAGCCGTCGGCAAGGGTAGCCTCTGTGGAGAAAGTATATTTCTCCTCGCCCTCGATGAAGTCTCCGCCCATCATAGCTGCACCTGTAGTTCCGAAGTAATAGCGGTCACCGTCTACAGTCTTCCAGGTGTTATGAACCTTCTTTCCCGTAGCCTCATCAAAATAGAAATAGTAGCCTGCTATCTTATGAAGTCCCGTGCAGAGCGTATGGTCAGAATAGAAGTAATACTGATAGAATACCGAGCCTCCGAATTCCTCATACACCTTTCTGTCAAAGGCATTGAAGGTCTTTTCACCGTATTCTTTTTTAAGCTTTTCTATTCTTTCAAGGTCGGGCTCTTCATCATCTTTATAGCTGTCCTTTTCATACTTTGTAAGGTCAGAAATGTCAGTCTTGAACTGCTTTATAGCCTTCTTTTCATCGTCAGTATACTCATTTGTATTTGTCCAGCCGACTGCTGCCGCATGAGTATTATGGTGGAAGAAATATTTATCTCCGTCAACCTCGGTCCAGCCGTCTGCAACTATACCGCCGACGCCAAAGTAATAAAGACCGTTCGCACCCTGCTGCCAGCCGTCAAGAAGCCTGTTCTTTGAATTGAAGAAATAGAAGTGGTCTTCAATTTCAAGGAAGCCCTTTGCAGCCGAGCCGTCCTCTTTGAAATAGAACTTATACGGCGCCTCCTGATACCAGCCCTTAGTCATTTTACCCTCATCGGTGAAGTGGTATCTCTCGTCTTTAATAGTTATCCAGCCCTTGACCATTTCACAGCTGTCATTGAAATAGTAGGTATCATCATCTATATTTGTAAAGCCCGAAGCAAGCTCACCTGTGGAGGGGTCAGCATAATAATACTTTTTCTCCATCTGCATCCAGCCCCTGTGAACTGCACCCGAATCACTGAAAAAGTATTTCTTTCCGCCAATATCCTGCCAGCCTGTCATCATATGACCCTCGGAGTTGAAGTAGTATATCTCTCCGTCAATCTCAAGGAAGCCTACAGCCATTTTTCCGTCTTTCAGGAAATAGTACTGGTTATTATTGATCGACAGCCAGCCTGTAACTCTCTTACCTGAGTCATCATAGTAATATCCGCCCGTATCATCAAAGCCTGTATCCGGGAAGCCGTGATCGTCAAAATAATACTCACCGCCGTTTATATTGCAAAGGCCTGTCCTGAATATACCCGACTCCTCGGAGAAGTAATACTCCTCTCCTTTTATCTTTATCTGACCTCTCTGGATAATGCCGTCCTCAACGTAATACTTGTCACCCCTGTAGGTGTGCCAGCCGTCTTTGACTATATTTCCCTCATTATCAAACAGATAACAGGTATTGTCAATAAGCTGATAGCCCTTGACCCTCTCTTTGGTCTCGGAGCTGATATAGTAGGTCTCATTATCATGAGTATGCCAGCCGACAGCATAATAAGACCCATAATAAAGATAACCGCCAAAGCCTGCTCCGAGCGCAATGGTACACAAAGCACAGGCAAAAGCAATCTTTGCCCTGTCTCGGTTCAGTCTTTTGCGGTATCTGTAATTTACTGCGATCTCCTCAGGATTTGTCTCAATACTCATTATATCTTCCTCTAGTCACTATTTGCTAGTTTCTAGTATAACACATTACTTGACAAATTGCAAGGGCGAAAGCACAATTATCATCAAATCTTCACACAGATATTTTTCTGATCGCCATAACAAGAGAATCTGTCTGATATGTGTTATTGAAAACCGAGGGAGAAAACCTTACTGCTCCCTGAGCGAGCGTTCCCAGAGTATTATGTGCAAGCGGTGCGCACTGGAGACCGCCCCTCAGTGCAAATCCCATATCGCTGAGCATTGAGGCAGCCTGCTCAGAGGGCATATCGCCTATATTGAAGGCAATTATAGGAAGCTTTCTTACATCGGTCTCATAAAGCCTGATATTCTTTATATCCTTAACACCCTCCACAAACCTGTTACAGAGCCTTTGCTCGTGCTCTCGGATACGGTTTATGCCCTTTGCCTTTACAAACTTTATACCCTCGCCAAGCCCGAGTATGCCTGCGGTATTAAGCGTTCCGCTTTCGAGCTTTTCGGGCATGGTTGGGGTCTGTTCCGGTTCAGCAGAGGTAGCACCCGTACCGCCTTCAATTATTGTTGACAGGCTGTACTCTCCGTCTGTTATCAGCAGTCCTGTCCCTACGGGTCCATAGAGGGACTTATGACCTGCTGTACACAGAAAATTTATCCCGTCAGACAAGCTGAGCTCACTCACTCCGCAGGCCTGCGCTCCGTCAACTATGAAGCAGATGCCGTGACGCTTGCAAAGCTCTCCGAGCGCCTTCACAGGGAGCGCTCTGCCGGTAACGTTTGAAGCGGCTGTCACGCAGATGCATTTTGTATCCATGTCGATCAGCTTTTCAAAGGTTTGTACGGTTTTTTCATCGTCATCGCTTACATCGGCGACCGAGAGACGCACACCTGCTGTCTGAGTCAGGCGGTATGATGGTCTTGCAACGGAATTGTGCTCATACGATGATATTATCATGTGACCGCCATACTGCATTATACCTTTTATAGCCATATTAAGAGCATAGGTGCAGTTCTGGGTAAAGGCTACGTTTTCAGGCTCAGCGCCGAATATTTCAGCGGCAAGGCTTCTGACCTCATAAACCTTCTGCGCCGCACGGATAGAAAGGCTGTGTCCGCTTCGTCCGGGGTTGCCGCCGTAGCGCTCCAAGCCCTCAGAGCAGGCTCTGCGAACGCTCACGGGCTTTGGGTAGGTCGTAGCGGAGTTATCAAAATATATCATCGAACGCTTCATCATATCACCTTTTCTGACCATAAGGGTCAGCTTTCTTTGTAGAAAATACCTCGCTGTCGGAGTAGCTGCTTTATTTTCAGGGGCTCATCCTTGATCTTGATAGAATAGCCGCAGCCCGAGGACAGATCCTTCGGGGTTTTAACTACCTCGCAGAACATTCCGAGCTTGTTGAGCAGCTCCTTTGCCTTGATCGCATAGGTTATCGACCGCATTGCTATCAGATTTATTTTCATTTTCTGTTCCTCTTCTTTAGTCTGATTCCGTGTACGCCCGACCGCTTCGTACACTGAGATATACTATGCTCCGAGAACTGTTTTGGTGAACAAAAAAAGGAGCAGAATAAAGGCTGTGCTGATATAGAAGTTTTATGCCATAGTACTTCTGATCCAAAGTCAGAAGTACTATGGCGTTTTTATTGACAATGAAGTGATGCTGTGCTATAATTGTTAATAATATAAACCAAAATCGGGACTTGACGAACTGTTAGATAATTATGACTTTAGGAGGGAAAAATGAAGATAAAGGATGCATGGTATTTTAACTATACCCAGAAAGAAAGTGAGATTTTGCAACCGGATATGGTTGTACCAAAGTCCCATGTGGGAATTTACTGCGAATTTGAAGAGTTGGCGTTTCCGGTATCCTTTCATATTTTTGGGGTGTGTAAAGGAGAGGTGGTATTTGATAAGGATATCACGGTTTTCGGGAACGGGGACGATGTGGATGTTAGTTTGTACAAAAGCGGATATGGGGCAGTGTTTAAAATCCCTGAAGATAAGGATTGTGAGCCGGATATGTTACGGGTCATCTATGAAGTGGGAGGTAAAGCAGAAACTTTTGAAACGGAATGTAAGTATTATACATTTTCGGGACAGGTATCGGATTTTGACGAAAAGCCTTTTCCGGCGGTTGTGATGTTATATCGATATGATTTTGATTCCTCGCCGTTTATTATGGGCACATGGACGGATCTGAACGGACGATATAGTCTTCGTGTGCCGGCCGGGAGCTATAATGCCATGTATTCAGATGATAATACCTATGGGATCAGCTCTTTGGAATGCTGGGGCTGGAATATTATTGCGGACCGGGATGAGGTTATTGATTTAAAAATCGGCAGCGGTGAGGTGTATTCGTTAAATGTGAGTGTAAATAATGGGGGCAATCAAACGCTGTTTCTTACCTTTCGTCCGATGATCTATTTCAAAAAAGAAGAATACGACACTGTAGTAGGTGAAGGAAATATCCATATAACGGATATTGCACCGGAAATTGCAAAAGAAGATGTTACGGTTTATGTAAACGGAAGAAAAACAGAAGTGCTTTCCTTACAGAAAATATACGAGGCTTCTCCTGATGGGCTGTATTTGCCGATGTATATGGTGCAAATCCCCAAGAAGCTGTATGCGGATTGCCTGGATAAGCAGACTATTGTTTTGGAATACGATACAAAGGACCGTGGAAACGGACGTGCTTGCAGCAGAGGTTTTACTCAATTTTTCTATAAGGATGGATTTTGTACGAGATAAAAGAAAATTCTGATTTGGCATAGCAGCCAAACAAACACAATGCCCCGAAGCACTTTGAAATGCTTCGGGGTAAAACTTCTATATGGGCATACTTTTTATCTGCTCCCATATAATTATTTCCATGGTCTCTTTTTATCAAGCCAGCCCTTTTCTTTCCAATAGTTCATATCGGCTTCGTTCCAGCCGTTTTTCTGCATCATACGCATTATCGCAAAGAAGCCCTTGGTCTTTAGTCCGGGCCTGACATTTCCGCACTGACTTTTAAGCTTTGCCGCAAGCTTATCTGTCTTTTTCTCGACTGAAGCTTTCTTTTTGTCTTTGACAGACTCCCAGTCAGTGGCTGAAACTGCCAGACCTATCTTATATACTTTTGCACAGCCCCAGAAAAACGCACTGTCTGCCATATCCTTGTTTGTGGATTTAAGTCCTGCTCCTGCGGCTGTACTGATGCAGACCGCCTGCTTTGAGAACATTCTCTCATCGGGGCGGTGTACCATCCAGCGATAGCCGTAATGGTCGAGCAGTGCCTTCATAGCGCCTGTAGCATGATAAACATAAACAGGGCTTGCAAGAATAATTATATCTGCTTCATTAAGAGCATCGGTTATGGGTTTAATGCTCTTATAATGAGGACATTTGAACTCATCTTTGACGAAGCAGGTAGTGCAGCCCAGACAAAACTGCCCGAAGTCCCTCGGGAGGAAGAACTCTGTAAGTTCTCCGCCAATCTTTTTCGCAAGCATTCTTGCTATAAGGCAGGTCGAGCCTTCATGGCTCTGACCGTGAATGATAACAGTTTTCATATCCGCACCTACTTTAATATACGTCTGATCAGCGTTTTAACAGGGTTTTTACGTTCCTTATAAAAATGCTGATAATCCTTCTGAGTCTTCCAGTGACCGCCCCAGCGCCAGCCCTTTGAGGTAAATATCTTATAGCAGATATCATTCTCATCTATCTTATGAGGGAAAGACTTTGATCTGTCTGCGTAGGGCTCACCGTTTTGGGGCATTATCTTTTCACCGACTATATAGGGATTATAAAGCGGATTAATATCTATGGCTCTTCCGTACCCGTGAGCCGAAACCGTCTGCGTACCTGCTACAACCCGATAATTAAAGGCTGAGCTGTTATTATCCGCCATGCAAAGGTCATCATCTGCGTTATAGTGGTCCGCAAGACGTATTTTTTCGATCTCATATTCCGCATCAAACAGCTCAGCGAATATTTCAAGAACCTCTCCTGCAAGAGCCTTGTTCACTATTATCTCGCCCGACTGAACCTTATGCTCAAAGTCATAGTATTTTACCCTCAGATAGCACAGATCTTCATAACCGATATTATCATTCGGTTTATAGGTTTTGCCTTCCATGAAAGCTCTAACCTTCTGCGGTATCGCTTCCGCTGTGAAGCCCTCTCTCAACGTTTTCAAGCCAGCACCTCGTTCTGTACAAAAAAGCGGACAGATTTCTGTCCGCTTATTCTTAATATTGCATCCAGTCTTCGCTGTCATCGCTCTCATAGTACATAACTACAGGAGTTCCGATCTCAACATTTTCAAAGATATACTTTGCATCATTGTATGTCATATTAATACAGCCGTGTGAGCCGTTCCACTTGTATATCTCACCGCCGACGTTGCCGCCTCTCCACTGACTGTCATGCATTCCGATACCGCAGAGAGAAACGTTGTTCCAGTAGCTGCACTTAACGTCCCACTCATCACCGTCAGCGTTTCTGTCCTTCATCCTGTAATTCTCAGCCTTTGACCAAAGCTTATACACTCCCGGGAAGGTAGTTCTTGTTCTTGAAGTCGTCTGACCTGAAACTATATAGCACTCATGCTCAAGCTCTCCGTCTTTGTAGTACCAGCAATGCTGATCTGTAAGGTCTATCTCGATGTAGGTATCTCCGATATCGTCATCGGCAGATCTTGCGCTCTCAATTCCGGTGTACACAAAGCCGCAGGGATCTTCATAATAGAACGGGTCGAGTGAATCAACGCTTTTTCCGTCATAAAGAAGCTTAACAAGCTCATCGCAGGTCTCCTGCTGATCTATCCACCAGCCGTACTTTGCATCTATGCTTGGCGGAACCGTAATGTCACCCTGAAGGGTTGCATGGAACTTTCTCTTCTTATTCAGCGTATCGTACTTATTAGCAAGATACTCAACATACTCCATTACCTTGTCCTCATCAACATCGTAAGACTGGTCCTCATGCACATCGAGCATTTCAAGGAGCCTGTCGCCTGTGAGAGTCTCGGTAGTGTAATCAAAGTCATAAGTGATCGACATATTATAGATATCGTTCATCTTATCGCACTTATCCTGAACATCGGAGGCCTTGATAACAGGGAGCTCATAAACTCCGCTGTCCTGATCAAGAACTACTTTATTCGTACCGTTTGCCGCAGCAGTATTGATAATACCGACAAGTCTTTCCATATCAACAACAGTATCGCCCTGCACCTCCGGAACAACAGAATAGCCTGTTCCGTCTTCGTTAAGAACTACCTCTGCATCAACAGTTTTTCCGCTGCCCCAGTCAGTTGTCCTGATGATCTCATCAAGCTTTTCTTTATCATAGCTTGCAGTTGCAATATACTCATAGTTTTTCTTTCCAACCAGAGCGCCAAACCATGAGGTCTTCTTTCTGTCCTTATAAAACTCATCTATCGAGTCCCTGGAACTGAGTTTATAGTCTATATCAGTCATTTTGATGTCAACATCTTTACCGCTGATAGTAGTAACTGTCATCTTAGCGGGAATATCATCCGCACCGAGCAGATCATAAGCCTGTGCAAGGGTCTTGCCGCTTACGTCTTTATTATTTATGAAAGTATTACTCAGAAACTTATCGCTGTAATATGCCTTGCCAATAAGATAAACCACAATAATTACAACTACTATTGTAGCCGCTGCAACACCGCAGATCAGTCCGACAGGAGCACCTTTTTTTTTCTTTCTTTTTCTAGCACTAGTACTCATTATATATCAGTCCTCATATAAAAATAGCTATAACTCACCTATTTTAGTTTCAAGGATTATTATACCACAAAATCCGTGCTTTGTCTACACCTTTTTTTATTTTCAATGTTTTGAACAATCCGTGAATTTTACTGTTCAAAAAAATGGTCATTTTGATAAAAAATACAATTTCTACATATCCCGACAGTGTCTGAGAGAAAAAAGAGCGCTCCCCTTTTTCAGGGAGCGCTCAGTTAGCTCAAATCAATTTTTAATGTAGTTTCCTGCGACCTCTTCATAGGTCTTGCAGAATCTTGCGTGTGAAATATATGTGCCCCATGACATATCATCGTCAACGTTTGCGTCCATTACATAGACCTGACCATTGATAATAACCTCGGTCCACATATGATATCCGTAACCGCCTGCTGCCATAGCAGTATAGCCGTCTACAGTTCTCGCATTGAAGCCCATGTATCTGAGCATAGCTGTAAGAACTCTCGAATACTCGGTACAAGTGCCGAAGCCGTTTACCAGTACAGACTTGTAAGGCTCGCTCCAGCCGCCGTATGCATAATATGTGTTTTTGATAAGATAATCATAAACTGCAGCAGCCTTCTGATAATTGGTCATTGAGCTGTTGGTGATCTTATTGATGTAAGTTCTAACAAGCTTATCATCTTCACCGGTAAGGCAGTAATCAGGGCTGAGCACTGCATTATTCAGTCTTGATTCAGCGGTAAGGCCATTATCCTTTGCAGGTGCCTTGGTTGCAGCGGTTGTTGTGGTTGTAGTAACAGGCTTAGCTGTAGTTGTAGCCGCTGTGGTAGTGGTAGGCGCCGGCGTTGTGGTTGTAACGGGAGCAGCCGTAGTTGTAGTTACAGGTGCGGTAGTTGTGGTAACCGCAGCAGCTTCTTCTGCTGTAGTAGTTGTAACTTCCTCAGCCTGCTCATCATCTGTAACAAGATACTCCTGCTCTTCACTTTCTGAATCGTAATAAACAGCAGTGGTTGTTGTTACTGCAGCTGCAAATTCTTCTTCCTCAGGGTCTTCTGCGTATTCATCAGTAACCGAAACTACCTTCTCAGCAGTCTCCTCGGGCGGATCAAAGGTGATCTCAACTACTCCTCTTGCTTCATAGCTTGGCTCTTCTGCTTCTTCGGCATCTGCAAGCTCAACTTCTTCATACCCGATGTCTTCTGAGTCATCTATAACTTCTATTTCTTCTCTGACCTCAGTGACAGTTGTAACTGTTGTTGTCTGTGTCTGTGTTAATTTCTCTGTAACAACAGTATCGCCCATATCTTTAGCAACCTGTACAGTCTTTTTCTCTTCAACAGTTGTCTTCTCGGACGGAAGTGTCTTGCTGGGCTTGATTGCTTCTCTGTCAAGGTTGACAAATGCTACACTTGATGCACCGACAACAGCGACAACGGCCAGCACAGCAGCTCTGCGCTTTAGACCCGATTGTAAATAACCCATTTCTAACACCTCTCCTTAATTAAATCTTTTTACACAAGCTTCGTTTTAGTTACCTTATTAAGGCGACTAAAAATAGTATATCTCAAAATGTAACCGTTGTCAAGTTCGTACTGTAATTAAAATGAAATCAAAAACGATTAAACGGTTACAAAATAGTTACATTAATGAATAATTTATGAACTGATTATTTCTATGATTTGTGCACATTTTTCTCAGGATATGGCAAAAAGCCCTCTTTTTCGTCATTTTAACCAAAAATTTTATAATAATTATTAATTATACATTTAATAGGACAGTTATAAATTAAAATGCCTGAAACAAGCACTTTTTCGATCCAACTATGTAAAAAAGGGTACAAAAATCCCGCACTCCCCGAGATTGGAGAGTGCGGAACTAAAGTATAGAATTATATGGAGAAAAAAGTATATGATGACTTTGTCTTTCTTGATAATATAATATCCCTCTAATGTGAAAACTGCGTGTTAGTATTTTGAAATAAAAACAAAAAGCGCCTGCCGGCCGACAGACGCTTATAAGTACATTAAGTATTACTGAGCAGAAGGTGCTCCAACAGGACATGTAGCCTCACATGCGCCGCAATCGATGCAAGCATTCTCGTCAATTACATACTTTCCGTCGCCCTCAGAAATTGCTCCAACAGGGCAGCCCTCAGCGCAAGCGCCGCAGCTGATGCACTCATCAGAAATCTTATATGCCATAATTATGACCTCCATTCTATAAATTGCGGGTCAGCCTATGCTTACCCTCATATTAATATAATACCACATTATAATAATTTTGCAAGGGCAATCCCCAATTTTTAACGGAAATTTAATAATTAGTTAGCTCAGGCTAATTAATTATAAAGTTAGTCACGTCTAACCATCATGAATCAAAACCACCCGTTGAACGGGTGGTTTGCACTGGCCCTAAAAGGGCCTGATACTGGCGGGCGACTGAAGTCCCACTGAAAAGTCCGCCAACCGCATTGTTTTTACGGGCAGCCGCTAAAGCGGCTGTTCTTTATTTGCCCTGTTTTACTTTGTCACCCGTAAACGGGTCTATGTATTCGTTAAAACTTATCTGATCACAAGCTATATCTTCTTGCAGCTGATTCCTTATGTATTCTTCAATGACTTTTTTATTCCTGCCTACTGTATCAACATAATATCCTCTGCACCAAAAATGCCTGTTCCCATATTTATACTTTAAATTTGCGTGTCTATCAAATATCATCAGGCTACTTTTGCCTTTCAAATATCCCATAAACTGTGCAACACTCAGCTTGGGTGGAATGGACACAAGCATATGTACATGATCTTTGCACATTTCTGCTTCATGTATCTCTACACCCTTTTGTTCACAAAGCTTTCTTAGTATCACCCCTATATCCTTGTATATCTTTCCAAATATCACTTGTCTGCGATATTTAGGTGCAAACACAATATGGTACTTGCAATTCCACTTGGAATGTGCTAAACTATTAATGTTATCTGTCATAGATAACTACCTCCTGTCATTTTAGTTACGGTTGGCGAACCTATAACTATTATATCACAGGAGGTTTTTATTTTCTACTCATAGCTAAAGCTTTTTGAACCCCCAGTAAAACTGGGGGTTTTCGGATTACAACAAAACAAAGGACTGCGGTTTATGCAGTCCTTTGTTCGTGAAAGGAGTTTTTTCATGGCTTATGCCACCAACAAGCTTAATTTTGATACGGTCCCGAGATATCTCCCGGGACTTTCTCATGCAGTTTTGCTGTTATCACTGACAGGCTCGGGAGCAAAGCCGTCAACGGTCGCAGGGTCGAACTTATCGGCCACTGCCATACCGCGCTTGCCGAGAGTGATGATCATGATCTTGCTGACAGGCAGATCGTACACCTTCTCGGGCACTACGCCTGAGCGTTCAGCGATATAGTTGATTGTGCGTGTATCGTTGTCGCAGCCGCCGAGATAGCAGATGTGCGAAACGTTACAGCATATTGTAGTTGCAGTTGCTTCGCCGTAGGCAGCTCTTAGCTGCGAGATACTCTGCAGTATCAGCTCAATGCTGATGTTTCTGGAACGGACCGTACTTATGATAAGGTCCATATTTTTGATATTACAAGCACTTGCATAGTCATCAAACCAGAAGCGCACAGGCTGAGGAAGCCTTCCGTCAGGCAGCTTGTCAGCGTACCTGCACAGGCTCATCAGGATATTGGTGTAGAGGATATTGATAATCATATCATATCCCCTGTCTAGGTCTGAGGCTTCGATGAAGAGAGCGATCTTCCTCTTGCCGAGATCCTCGAAAGCGAACGGATTACTGCGCTGAAGCATGGAACGGATTTCTCTGCCCTCAAACTTTGCAAGTGAAGCACCGACCATACCTGAAATGCATGACCATGTCCTGTCAGCACCGAAGAACTTCTTACAGCCCTGATAAGCTCTTGCAGCAAGCGAATCGGGATATACGAAACTGTACTCTTCAAGGAACTTGATTGACCTTGTCTTTTCAACATCGCCTATCAGGTTGAAGAGGTCTGTCACAGTTGTCATATTCTTTTCATTCTCGGGGAATTCCTCAAGAACGTATGATATCAGCATAACGAGTACATTCTGGGTCGCTCTTTCCCAGAACGGTTCTTTGCTCTTGCCTTCGGGAGAGAGTATCTCGGCCAGAGCATAAATATCGGTGTGGTTGTATATCTTTTTGCCGTCTTCATCAGTCTTGTACCTGATACTCTGAAGCGGATCGTAGCCTGCTCCGCTGTCAGGTTCGGTGAAGCTGATTTTATAGACTTCATAGCCTTTGGCTTCAAGCTGAGCCTTGTTTCTGTTATACAGAGAGCCCTTGACGTCTGTGCAGACAACGCTCTCGGTTGTGGTCCTGAGGTTGGCATTTACAAGCGTGCTTTTGCCGAAGCCTGTACCGCCGATTATCAGGTCATTGTTGTTGGTGCGGGTCTTGTAGATGTCATTGCTGACAGGCACGCTTGGTGCAAGATATCTGTATCCGGGTTCAGAGGGCTTAGGCTGATTAACATTATTTACTTTTTTCATACTGATTATTCCTTTCGTTTTGTATCTCAGATTCGGGGAATCCCGTTTTTTTCTTTATGCGCAGTTATCCTTCAGGAACAGCTCCAGCGCTTCGGAGCTTGCCCCTGTCTCAGCGGCTCTGAGAAGAGCCGTCCAGAGGAAGCTGTCGGTGTCGCCGACCTTGCTGTGGGTTATCGTAGGGGTATGTTTTTTGTTGTCTTTTTTTGTTTTCATGTTGTCTCCTTGGTGTATCAGATATTGTTTGTCTGCGGGAATGTAAGGTCGCCGTAAGAGCCGATGATCTTAGTCGCAAAGCCCTTTTCAAGGCTTTCCTCAGCGTTCAGGTAGGTGTCCTTCTCGGTGAGAGTAAAGACATCGTCTAACGGCATTCCCGAACGCTCGGAGATAGTCTCGCCGATCTGCTGGCGCACCGCAAAAAGCTTATCAAGAATATCGGTCTTGAGCTCAAGGGGCTTCACACCTGCGAGGTCTCCTCCGCCCATTGCAGGGTCATGGAGCATCAGGCGGCTGTGCTTGAGTATAAGGCGCTCATCTCCCGCAAGGTAGATGATGAATGCCATACTGGCCGCTATTCCGGTGCATACGGTCGTTACAGGCGACTGTATCACGTTTCTGATCACATCATAGATCGCATAGCCTGCGTCTACAATACCGCCGGGCGAGTCTATAAAAATTGTGATCTTCTCATGGCTTTCAAGGTCAAGAAGCAAAAGCTTCTGAATGACCTCCTGAGACTGATTGCTGTCGATCGAGCCCTTGACATAGATCAGGCGGTTGTTTGTGTAGAGCAGGTCGGGGCTGTAAAGAGGCTGGTAGCCTCTCGGCCCCATCTTGATTATTGAGGTCATCATGTCATACATCTGTCCCTGCATATCAGGGTCTGCGAATGTGTTGGCCTTGTTGATTGCGTTAATTGTTTTTTTCATCTTGTTTACTCCTTTTTTCTTGTTCTCGGGTTATCAGCTTACATATGACCAGTCCGTAGGACAGTTGTCATCATTTTCTTTCAGAGACCTGTAGTATTCATCTCTGAGGCAGTTCATAGGAACTATCAGCGTTCCTGTGATTATTGTGTCAGCGACCATATCCATGTGCTTTTTTATATCGTCTGTCCATGACGAGCCCCTGTGCTGAAGGCAGTTGTGTGCTCCTGCAAGAAGCTGACCTATTGTCAGGTCCTCAATGCGGACAGCATCTGTCTTTTTCAATGTGAAGCACAGCCTCTTATCAAGAACAACATAACGCTTCAGATTTATTGCACAGGTGTTGAGAAGCTCCTGAGCTTCATCGTCTCTGCACATCTGCCTGATTGCTGCATAGTAGTCAGGCAGAAGGGAATCATATAATATCTGCTGGCAGATCTGACTGTTATCTCTCATCGGTAGTATCATTCTATCCTCTCCTTTTTCTCATCGCCCGGATTTTCTATAAAGCCTTTGTACAGAGTGCTCAGCAGTGTTATGGCTGAGCAGTATCTTTCGTAAGAGCCGCCTGCATCGGTATGAGGGTCAGAATTGCTCCTGAAATCGGCTATTTTCTTCGTAAGCTCATACACTGTATCTGCTTCGGTTTCTTCAAGACATAGCAGGTCTTTTATCATTCTCAGGATCGCTTCCGAGGCCTTATCGCCTTTTTTGTAGTTCTTACTCGAATTTGAGCAGATAAGATCATTTTTGTAAAGCCTCTCGGAAGGAAGGTTTACAAACTCAATCACGGCACTGCTTATCATGTTCCTGTCGGTTATGACATTTCGCTCGGTTTTCTGTTTTATCTCAC
This sequence comes from Ruminococcus sp. UBA4385, assembly GCA_002391065.1. The sequence continues at coordinate 27,927 of DGRP01000084.1, forward strand.
TCAGGGTCATACTGCCTCTCCTCCTTCTCTTATCAGCTTGTCACCTACCATTCCCAGCAGCATGAAAACACAGTTGAACATAAATTCGCCGTATTCTACGAGATAATCAGCCATGTCCTCAAAGCAGAACTCGGGATCGGTATCGGTAACTCTGTCTATCATTGATCCTGACAGCAGGAGAAGCTCTCCTACGGTTATGTTCTCAGCGTCTGCATCTGTTTCAGTATCGAATGAATATAATACATTCGATGTTATATGCGGAATATGCTCCTGCAGGTTTTCCCATATTTCGTTGACTGCGTCCTTTTCCTCGGGAACTATCCTTTTTACCGCTTCAATATAGAGCCTTACAGGTGTGCGGAAAATCAAAGCCTGACACTGCTGATAAAAAATATGCTCTTTTTCATTTGCTAAACTTCTGATCTTCATAAACTATCACCCCTTCTTTTTAACTCCGTGAACGCACCAGCCTCTGCAGATGTCTGAAAGCTCCTTCATCAATGCTTCGTTTGCTGAGACACATTCAAGTCTGAACAGCTCTCCTGCCCCGAGCGAGGACATATATTCATCCTCCTCATCAAAGCAGAACAGTCCTTTGTCCCTCATCTCATAAGCAAGATCATCATCGGGTATTTCGGCCATCTCACGAAGCCTTAACAGCCCGTGAAGAAGCTCGTTCATATTGGTACACTTATTTTCATCGTAAATCAGAATATCGTGAAGTGACTTGATCCTGGATTCGTTATCATACATCGAATCCAGATATGCGTGCTCCAGAGGCATAAGTGCAAAACCTCTGAGTGCTTTGTCAATAACAGCTTCTTCAGTGACAAGCTCGCTGCTGTCAAATTCGTGCTGTCTTAGCTCATCGAGCTTTTTTTGCTTTTGTTCCATTTTGTTGACTCCTTCCGAAGTTTTTTCTCTATTCGGAGCAGCAGCGGCATTAGTAGAGTTTACCAGTACTTTCTGTTCGCGCTCCCCTTACGGTAACTACAGTATAACACCCCCGGTCGATTTTGTCAAGCGCTTTTTGAAATTTAAAATCCCTAAAAATATTTATATAATTACTTATAAT
>DGRP01000054.1 GCA_002391065.1 Ruminococcus sp. UBA4385
GTGCAGAGGCGTTAGCCGCGGGTCGCGCGGTGTTGCCTTAAAGCTTCAGTCTTTGAATTTTTTGTAGATCAGCAGACCGACTATCCAGCCAATACCGCCGATAAGGCCTACCAAAGCAAGAATTCCGAATATTTTCTGCGCTGTCTCAAAGAAAAGTGCAAAGCAGAAAAGCCATACCAGCAGGCAGAAAGCGAAAAAGCCTGCAACCCCGAGAGTGATCTTCTTTTCAAGGTCAGAAAAACTCAGACCTCCGAAAAAATCACCCATATCATAGCTTATCTTTGAAATAAACTGTCTGATCTTGTCCATAATAATACCTCCCTTATATTATTAGCATCGAATCACCGAAGCTGAAGAACCTGTATTTTTCCTCAACCGCTGTTTTGTAGGCATTCATCGTTTTATCATATCCGAGGAATGCCGAAACCAGCATTATAAGCGTGCTCTCGGGCAGGTGGAAGTTCGTTATCAGGCCGTCAAGCACCTTGAATTCAAAGCCCGGGTAGATGAATATTTCCGTAAAGCCGTCACAGGGCTTTATCTCACCGCCGTTGTCTGCGGCAATGCTTTCAAGCGTCCTGCACGAGGTAGTTCCCACAGCGATCACACGGCCGCCGTTTTTCTTTGTATCATTTATCATCTGAGCTGTTTTGTCATTAAGCTCATAGTGCTCTCTGTGCATTTTGTGGTCAAGAACGTACTCTTCCTTTACGGGTCTGAATGTTCCAAGCCCCACATGAAGCGTCACATAGGCAATACCCACACCCATTTCTTCAAGCTCTCTGAGCTGTTCCTTAGTAAAGTGCAGCCCTGCCGTCGGTGCTGCCGACGAGCCAAGCTCACGGGAGTAGACCGTCTGATAACGCTCCTTGTCCTTGAGCTTTTCGGTAATGTACGGCGGAAGCGGCATCTGCCCTATCTCATCAAGAGCCGCAAAGAAGTTAGTGTCACACTCAAACTGAGCTATGCGGTTTCCGTCTTCAAGCACATCGGTTATGACAGCCTTCAGAAGCCCTCCGCCAAATGTAAACCGAGTGCCGACCTTTGCCTTCTTTCCGGGTCGGCAGAGGATTTCCCATTCCAGGTTTCCTCTCTGCTCAACAAGCAGGAACTCAATGAATGAGCCCGTGTCCTCACGCTCGCCGTAAATTCTTGCAGGCAGTACCCTTGAATCGTTCAGTACCAGCAGGTCACCCTTTCTGAGGTAATTGCATAGGTTATAGAAGCGGTCATGTGTGATCTCGCCTGTCTGACGGTCTACCTTCAAAAGCCTTGATGAGTTTCTGGGCTCAACAGGTGTCTGTGCTATCAGCTCCTCGGGGAGCTCATAGTAAAAGTCAGACCTTTTCATGTTGTTTATATCAAGCATATTAATCTCCGTTTTCTCCGATCTGTCCTCAAGGGGAGTACAAAAGGCCTTCGTGTTCGTACTCAGAGCACAGTTTTACAAAAAATTAATAAATTTCAGCCGCTATCTATTGACATATCGGAAAATATTTGTTATTATGTGTTGTAGGATAGAGGCGCAGCGTAGATCAGTATCCTTTACCCGCCGTAAGCTCAGGCTTGTTCGGCAAGGTCTTCCCGGACTGATGGGTTAGGTGAAAGGCGAAACTGCCGAAGCGGGCATTGGGAGCTGTCTTAGCTGACTGATAATTTAACAGATTATCGGTTGTCATCATTACTTATGATGGAGTGCTATCGAAAACATCGATATCAACATTCTTATTATATTGTATGATGCGCCGGTTTTCAACCGGTTTTTTTATTATTTTGGTTATTTTATTAAATTTTTATTAAATCTGCACAGTTGAACATCTCGTCTGACCTCTTGATTTGGTGATTTTTACAGTGCAGAGAAAGGGAGTTTTAACAATGAGACAGTACAATGTAGGTATCATCGGAGCAACGGGTATGGTAGGTCAGAGATTTTCTCTGATCCTTGACAAGCACCCTTGGTTCAACGTAGTATGCGTAGCGGCATCGCCCCGTTCAGCAGGCAAGAAGCTCAAGGACGCTGTAGCAGGCAAGTGGAAGCTTCAGGATCCGCTGCCCGAGGCAATCGGTGAGCTGACAGTTCTCGATGCAACTGCTGACGTTGAGAAGATAGCTTCAATGGTAGACTTCGTGTTCTGCGCAGTTGATATGAAGAAGGACGAGATCAGAGCTCTTGAGGAGACCTATGCAAAGGCTGAGTGCCCTGTGGTTTCCAACAACTCTGCTCACAGACATACAGACGATGTTCCTATGGTTATCCCCGAGATCAACCCCGAGCACATCGAGATTATTGAAGCACAGAGAAAGAGACTCGGCACAAAGAAGGGCTTTATCGCAGTTAAGTCAAACTGCTCGCTGCAGAGCTATGTGCCTGCACTTGCACCTCTGCATGAGAAATACAAGGTAACTAAGGCTCTTGCCTGCACATATCAGGCAATTTCGGGCGCAGGCAGAACCTTTGAGACATGGCCCGAGATTCTCGACAATGTTATCCCGTATATCGGCGGAGAGGAAGA
>DGRP01000097.1 GCA_002391065.1 Ruminococcus sp. UBA4385
TATAAAACTGCTATATGAGTACCACAGTTATCTGTGGTGTGCATATAGCGCATGACAGTGCCATTTCCGCTATATTTACCACATCTGTACTTTTTACATAAAATTCATTGACTGTTATAAAGAAAAGTGTTATAATAAAAATGTTCGCTTGCGAACACATTACTTTATTACTAAGGAGTTTATAATAGTGGGCAAGTATTTCGGAACAGACGGTTTCAGAGGAACCGCAAATGAAAATCTTACAGCAGATCACGCTTTCAGAGTCGGCCGTTTTCTTGGCTGGTACTACGGAGAGCTTAAAAGAAGAAACGGAGACGATTCAGCTCCGAGAATAGTTATCGGCAAGGATACACGCCGTTCAAGCTATATGTTTGAATATTCACTGGTAGGAGGCCTCACCGCTTCAGGTGCTGACGCTTACCTTCTCCACGTTACAACTACACCTTCAGTAGCTTATATCTCAAGAGTTGACAGCTTCGACTGCGCTATCATGATATCAGCAAGCCACAACCCCTACTACGACAACGGTCTCAAGCTTATCAACGGCAGCGGCGAGAAGATGGAAGACAGCGTTATCGAACTGGTTGAAGCTTATCTCGACGGCAAGCTCGAAGCTTTCGGTCAGAAGTGGGATGAACTCCCATTCGCAAAGGGCGACAAGATCGGCAGGACCGTTGACTATGTTTCGGGCAGAAACCGCTATGTGGGCTATCTCATTTCCCTCGGTATGTACTCATTCCGTGGCATGAAGATAGGTCTCGACTGTGCTAACGGTGCTTCATGGACTATCGCAAAGGCTGTATTCGATGCTCTCGGCGCTGAAACTCACGTTATCAACGCTGAACCAAACGGTGTCAACATAAACGAAAATGCAGGCTCCACACATATTGAAGTTTTACAGAAATACGTTGTTGAAAACGGCCTTGACGCAGGATTCGCTTTCGACGGCGATGCTGACAGATGCCTCTGCGTTGACGAAAAGGGCGGACTTATCTCAGGCGACCACATACTCTACATCTACGGCAGATACATGAAGGAAAGAGGCAAGCTGGTCAACAACACTGTTGTCGCTACAATAATGTCTAACTTCGGCCTCTTCAAGGCATTCGATGAGATCGGTATCGACTACGCAAAGACTAAGGTCGGCGACAAGTACGTTTACGAATATATGAAGGAAAACGGCTGCTGTCTCGGCGGTGAGCAGTCAGGACATATCATCTTCTCAAAATATGCTTCAACAGGTGACGGTATCCTCACAAGCCTGAAGATAATGCAGGTCATCATGTCACGCAAGAAGAAGCTCAGCGAACTTGCTGCTCCTTTCGTTGAGTATCCTCAGGTACTCGAAAACGTAAGAGTAAAGGACAAGAGCGCTGCTCAGGCTGACCCCGATGTACAGGCAGCTGTAAAGAGCGTCACAGAAGCTCTCGGCGAAACAGGAAGAATACTCGTCCGTGAAAGCGGTACAGAGCCTGTTGTACGTGTAATGGTAGAAGCCGAAAGCAAAGAGATATGTCAGAAGTACGTGGATCAGGTAGTTGACATCATCAGAAAGAACGGACATACAGCCTGAACAATGATTGGCAAAATCTGCAAACAGTGCGCTGATATCGTCGATAATATGGGAAAAATATTGAAAAATCCCGTTTGCAGTTGACGTTTGAATCGCAAAGTGATATAATAATATTGTTTTGCAGTTCATATAAAACAGGAGGTATAAAATGGCAAAAAAAGATGAGAAAAATCTCAATATCACTATAAAAAACCAGGATGATAACAAAGATACAATGGTGATCTCCCTTTCATCCATCTTCAAGCATCTTAAAAAGTATTTTGCAGTATGGCTCGCTGTTGCAGTCATAGGCGGTGTTGTAGCAACTGCATTCGCCGGCTTCAAGACTATGGTCGCTAAGCCGAGCATCACAGCTCTCGTAAGCTTCACTTACAAGGGCATCGAAAAGGGTCTCGACCCAGCAGGCAGAACATTCGACGCAAACAGCCTGAAAAGCCCTACCGTTATCGAGGGTGCGCTCACTTCACTGGATATCGACATTGATAATCTTGACAGCATCAGAAAGAATATCTCGATTGAAGGTATCATCCCCGAGGATGCTATCAACAGGATCACAGCTTACAAGAACATCTACGAAACAGCTAATTCAGGAAACCTTGCTGCTGCACAGGCTATGCTGGATGTAGCTTTCTATCCTACCACTTACAAGGTACACTTCAACTACGGCGAAACAGGCCTCAGCCGCTCTGAAAGCGCTCAGGTGCTCAACGCTATGCTTGAGGAATACCGTGACTACTTCTACAAGCAGTACGGCTTCAATCAGTCACTTGGTACAGCTGTTCCCGCTGTAGATTACACAAACTATGATTATGCAGAACAGATCGATATTTTCGATGATACTCTCACTACTCTTGAGAAATATCTGAAGAATCTGGCAAGCGACGATACTAACCTCTTCCGTTCAAATCAGACCGGCTTCTCTTTCAATGACCTTTACAGAGCCGCTCAGACTATCGAGAGCATCGACCTTGACAGAATATCTTCACTTATCACTGTAAACAACATCACAAAGGATAAGAGCGCTTCCATCTCCTACTGCAACTACAGAATAGAGAATCTGGAAAGAACAAGTTCATCACTCAAGGAAAGACTCAACACCATTGAGGATTCCATCTCAAAGTACGAAAAGGACACTATCCTCATCTTCGGTAATGGCACCGACGGAAACGATACTTCCTACTCTCAGGCATCTGAGGAGTACGACAAGCTCATCAATCAGAGAGTAAGCACATCTACAGAGCTTGCTGATACAAAGCAGAAGATCGAATTCTACAAGTCAAGAAAGAATGCTCTTTCAAGCAACAAGACCGCTTCAAAGGAAATGAAGGAAAACGTTGAGGGGCAGCTCGCTGACCTTGGCGTAAAGATAAAGGACCTGGTAAATACTACAGAATTAACTGCTCAGGAATACTACGAGAACGTTGAATTCCAGAATGCATACAACATCCTCGTTCCTGCTGAGGCTTCCGCAGTATCATCTATTTCAACGATCATCCACAACGCTATAATGCCTATCGCTCTTGCAGAAGCACTGATACTCATTATCTACTTCGCAGTATCATTCATCATGGCTCTGATCCATTCAAACAAGAAGACTGCTCTTGCAGACGGCGATGACGATGATGATGATGACGACGATGATAATGATGACGATGATGCTGATCTCGAAGATGTTATCGAAGAGATAGAAGAAGCTGCTGAAAGCGTTAAGGAATCCAAAAAGAAGAAAAAGTAATTATCATAAAAAATGGGAAGATCATGATCTTCCCATTTTTGTTATGGCATAAAGAAATGGACGGTTTAACCCCGGTACTCTTATAGAAACTTTATACGCATTTATC
>DGRP01000002.1 GCA_002391065.1 Ruminococcus sp. UBA4385
GCTTGATCGGTGCGTTGCAGGCAAGAAAATCCTGAGGGCGAGGACCGAAGGAAATAACCTTCAGGTCATTAAAGCCGAGCACTGCCCTTGCAACGGGAACGAACTCATTTATCATGTCAGCAACCTCATCGGGTGTGCCGACAGGGTACTGAGGTATGTATGCCCTTACATTTCTCAGAGCAAGATTATAGCTTGCGTTAAGCATACCGCAGTATGCGTCTCCACGGTTGTCGATGAGTGCTCCGCCGCAGTCCTCCTCGGCTGCTGCTGCAAACATTACAGGGCCGTCAAATTTCTTAGCCAGAAGCACCTCGGCGCTCTCGGGACCGAAGTTTCCAAGATATACGACCAGTGCATTACAGCCCTCTGCGTTTATCTCATCGAGAGCCTTCATCATGTCGGCTTCGCTCTCTATTACTGTCGGACATTCATAGATCTCACCGTACTTCTCACGGTACTGCTGACAGACTGCTATTCTTCTCTTCTCGGACAGCGACATCGGAAAGCAGTCTCTTGAAACCGCCGCCAGTCCGAGCTTTACTACAGGGATATTCTGCATAAAATGACCTCCGTTCAACTATTGTTACAGCCGCTATACCTGCCAGCTGTTAAGATACTTTTCCTGCTCATCGGTGAGCTTGTCTATACTGAGTCCCCAGAAGCGAAGCTTGCGCTCTGCGACCTCGTTATCTATCTCCTCGGGAACGTAGAAGACCTTGCTTTCCTCTTTCGCCATAGCCTCATGGTTCTTTACTATATGAGCAGCAGAAAGCGCCTGTATAGCAAAGGACATATCCATGATCTCGGCAGGGTGACCGTCGCCTGCTGCAAGGTTTACAAGCCTGCCCTCTCCGATAACGAAAAGCTCTCTGCCGTCTGCCATTCTGTAGCCCTGAATGTTGTTTCTTGCTTCAAAGGTCTCGACAGCCAGCTTTTTAAGGCCTGCTACATCTACCTCACAGTCAAAATGTCCTGCGTTGCAGAGGATAGCTCCGCTTTTCATATTATTGAAGGATTTTTCGGTGATAACGTCCTTACAGCCTGTTACCGTTACGAAGAAGTCGCCCTCTTTGGCTGCCTCCTCCATAGGCATTACATTGAAGCCGTCCATTACTGCCTCTATTGCCTTTACGGGGTCAATCTCGGTAACTATCACCTTAGCACCGAGGCCCTTTGCTCTCATAGCAACACCCTTGCCGCACCAGCCGTAGCCCGCAACTACTACCTTCTTGCCAGCAACTATAAGGTTAGTTGTTCTGTTGATACCGTCCCATACGGACTGTCCCGTTCCGTAGCGGTTATCAAACAGATACTTGCACCTTGCGTTATTTACAAGCACCATCGGGAATTTAAGCTCCTTAGCCTTGTTCATGGCAATAAGCCTGATTATGCCTGTGGTGGTTTCCTCACAGCCGCCGTATACGTTCGGGATAAGCTCGGGGTACTCGTTATGTATCATATTAACAAGGTCGCCGCCGTCATCTATGATAATGTTCGGAGCTGCACTTACTACAGCCGCAATATGACGGTGATACTCCTCAGGTGTAGATGCGTGCCATGCAAACACGTTCAGCCCGTCATGCACAAGGGCTGCCGCTACATCGTCCTGCGTTGACAAGGGATTGCTGCCTGTGATGAACATCTCTGCTCCGCCTGCTGCAAGCACCTTGCAAAGATAAGCAGTTTTCGCCTCAAGGTGAATGGACAGTGCCACCCTGACGCCCTTAAAGGGCTGCTCTTTTATAAAATCCTGTTCAATGCTTCTGAGAAGAGACATATTGTTTCTGACCCAGTCGATCTTACGTTTTCCACTCTCCCAGAGGCTTTCGTCTCTTATTTCACTCATCGGGGTACTCCTCCTTTAATTTCCTCTTTATTTTAACATATATCCGTGTATGAATTGTTAAAAATGTATAAATTTATCAAACGAAACTAATTCAACTCTTGAAAAAACGAATAATTCATGGTATACTATATACAGTATTATTAGATATTATGTTAAATGTTTTGTGCATTTTAGTCCGTGGAGGTGTTTATATGTACAAATCTATCATAAAAAAGGCTACAGGCTTTCTGCTCAGCTTAGTTTTGCTTGCAGGCGGTGCTGCTCTGCCTTTTGAAGCAGCTCAGACTGCTTATGCAGAATCGGAGACTGCCGAGGAAAGCTTTGAATATAATTTTACTATGGGCGGCTCTCAGTATGTAAGAGAGCAGATAGCCGAGAAGTACGGTGAAGAATTTATCCCGTTTTATGAGGATATTATCGAAGGTCTTGCCGAGGCAACTGTATCCGAGGATGATCTTGATAAATATGTGACCCTCATTTATACAAAGAATGACGGTATCGAGCCTGCCTCCATAACCAAGGATATTGTTATGGATCTGTTCAAGCTTATTATTTATGACAATCCTCAGTTTTACTGGATCGACGGCTACAGCCTGTCCTATCCCACATCAATGCTGGCAGGAAGGTATACGCTTCGTTTTGTTGTAAATTCAAGCTACAGAAGTGCTGAGGCAAGAAGCATTGCAAACGAGGCAATCAAGTCCGAAGTTGAAGGCTATGCCGAGATGCTCGCAAGTAAAAAGAATACATTTTTCAAGCTTGCGGCACTCAATGATGTTCTGGCTGAGAACACCAAGTATGATGTTGATAAGGAAGATGCTGACAGAGCTAATATTATAGGCTGTCTTAAAGATCACCTCTGCGTTTGTGACGGCTATGCTAAATCGTTTATGCTGATTTCAAATTCACTCGGTATCGCTGATTCGGTAAAGGCTACAACTCCTGCGCACGCATGGAATGCTGTATACTTTGAGAACGCATGGTATTACATTGATGTCACCTTTGATGATGTTATCTTTAACGGCAGTGTTGACAATGATAATCACGAGTACTGGAGAAGATATTTCTTAAAATCTTATGATACTTTTATTGAGACAGATGACGGTGACGATGACCATATAGGTGTTGAGAAGCTCTACTCGGTTTTTGAGCTTCCCGAAATATCAGTGAATGATTATGTTTACAGCGAAGATGTTGAGCTGAATGTACCGAAAGAGCTTGCGGATACTGAATGTACAATGACTGCAAAGCCTTTGGACAGCTACAACAGGACAAGAACATTCAGCCTGAGCGAGCAGGCATTTAATGTTGGAATGCTCAGCGACGGAAGGTATCTGCTTACATTCTCAGCCGACAACTGTATACCCAGAGAATATGAAGTAACAATTTATAAGGAAGCACCTACAGAGCCTGTTGATGTACAGCTCAATGCTGTCGGAGATGCTAATCTTGACGGCAATGTAAATACTATCGACATAGTTGCAATGAAGATAGATATGATTATTCCAAACACCTTGTCAGGATACAGCAGACAGTGTGCAGACGTTGACGGGGGCGACAGCAAGATAAACTCCTACGATATAATCAAATTAAAGCGTCACCTAATACGTTACGAATCACTTTGGAAATAATTATAAGAGAACGGTGATAAGCCGTTCTCTTTTCAGGTCTTGACAAAGGAGTACATTTGTGATAAAATAACATTCGGGCTTAAAAAAGTCCGTTATATGCGGGTATGGCGGAATTGGCAGACGCGATAGATTTAGGTTCTATTGGCAACACCGTGCAGGTTCAAGTCCTGTTACCCGCACCAGAAACGCCCTCGTCGCCTATCGCGCCGAGGGCTTAGTTAATAGTGAAGAGTGAATAGTGAATAGTTTATAGTATTTCGCAGGGCGTTTCTGTACTATTCATTATTCACTCTTCACTTTTCACTCTTCACTAAAAAGGAATGAATAAAATGGATAGTCCGATATTAGAAAAATCATTAAAGTTTGTCGCCTCTTTGAAAACTGCAAAAGGGAATAAAAAGTAATATCATCTTTTCCGTTCAGCATTCACACTGTTTACAGCTCTCAGACTGCGTATTTGCGTGGGTTGAGGGCTGTTTTTTTCTTGGGAATTTATTAGCTTCGCTTTCTTGACTAATGCTTTAGGATATGCTATACTTTTTCTAATAAATATTTTCTAATAAATATTGGAGGTGTTTTTACTGTGAATGATAAGCTGAAATCTCTTTTGAATGATAGCAGTCTTTTTTGCTACGATCTGCTTGATGAAACTATGCACGATATACCGGATATAGAAAATAAAGCACCTTTAGTCAGGTATATTGAATATAAAAGAAACGGCAACAAATATGACCCTGACAGCAAATCGAATATTCTTCAGGAAATATACAAGCTTTTATGGGGAGAGCTTTGCAGTCAGTGGTTTATGAAGAAAGACAACGGTATGATATGCTCTGACAATATGACATCGGCTCAGAATTTTGTCAATTCGGCTATGAAAAAAGAAGCATTTCTTCAGAAAGATAAGTATAAGGAATGTCGGGGAAACAAACAGAAATACAGTACCAATTTTATGATAAAGGTCTATGACAAAGATAAAGAAGAAAAAGATAAAGAATTGACCGAGCTGTTCAAAAGCTACGGCCTTGATGAGCTGGTCAGCGTGTACCATACAATAGGTAACTACTGCCCTGTGCCGAGATATTTTAATAAAGCACGCGCAGGATACAAGTCAGCTGTCTGCGATCTCTGGGATCTGACTCTGATGAAGATAAACGAATACTATATTGTAAAGGGCAACCCTCAACAGGAATCCCGCATTTTTGACGAGCTTTTTCATGGCCAGAACAATCCCCTGCCCTGCAAGGCATGGCTTGACTATTTCGGAAGCTGGGAAAGTTTTGTTGACCGTAATTACTTTGGCAGTTTTGTAGATGATGATTATAAAGTGATCCCTTTCTGGACCGGTCATGGCTGGGATAGCAAGGGCTTTCCCGATAAGAAGAATGAACTCAAAGATGCTGTTAAAGCTGTCAAACAAAGGATATTATTACGAGGAATAAAAATAGGAAGTAAGCTTAGGGAGAGGTTAAAATGAATATTAATATAAACGCTGCTCTGAGAGAGGCTGTTGATAATAACGATGCTGTCGCTGTACGTGAGGCTCTTGAAAACGGGGCTGATGCAAAAATGATAATCAGAGACGAGCAGAAAAATATTTTTATTGAAGAGATACCAATACTTAACTACGCCGTTACTCACAGGTGCAATACCGAGATAGCCGAGCTTCTCCTCAGATACGGGGCTGACATAAATGAGTGCGCAAGGCTTCATGACTCCACATTGATCAAAAATGAGATAACCCTTTCTGTCTTCCCGATACTGATCGAGGCAATAGAACAGCTCGCTGATGATGAGGATAAACCAGCAGAACCCGATATGGTGAAGTTCCTTATTGAGCACGGCGCTGATGTGAATGCTTTCGTTATGATGGGTATGCTTGACAGAGAGAAAAAACAATACCGTGACATGAAGCCGATAATGTCGGTCATCGGCAGTGCGGTTATGAACGGTGCTGATAAGGAGATCGTTGATCTGCTGCTGCAGCACGGAGCTGACCCGGATAAGGCATTTCCTGCTGATACGGGTGCGAAAACATAATAAGCATTTATAAGTCCGGGACATTTCCCAAAAAGGGGGTGTCCTGTTTGATTTTATGCTTAAAACATTTGACAACAGCCAAACTATGTGTTATAATAATTTGGTATGACTTTATCTTGTAAAAAGGAGGAATGACCATGTCTTTACCGATAGTTGCTGTGGTCGGAAGACCTAATGTCGGAAAATCGACACTGTTTAATAAGCTTATTGGGCAGAGACTTTCTATAGTCGATGATACCCCCGGTGTTACCCGTGACAGGATATATGCAGAATGTGAATGGACAGGTCACAGGTTTATGCTGGTCGATACAGGCGGAATTGAGCCCGAATCAGACGAGGTGATACCCGTTCAGATGCGCAGACAGGCAGAGATAGCAATCGCTACTGCTGATGTGACTGTTCTTGTTACTGACGTTACCTGCGGAGTTACCGCTACAGATCAGGACGTGGCTCAGATGCTTCTTAAAGCAGGCAAGCCTATTGTGCTCTGCGTTAATAAGTGCGACAAGGTGGGCGAGCCCCCTATGGAGTTCTATGAGTTTTACAATCTTGGTCTGGGTGAGCCTTATGCTGTGTCCTCGGTACACGGTCACGGAACAGGCGATCTGCTTGATGAGGTAGTTAAGGAGCTCCCGACAGACACCGATGAGGAGAGCGATGATGAGAGCATAAAGGTTGCCTTCATCGGAAAGCCTAATGCAGGAAAATCCTCGATCATAAACCGTATCTGCGGTGAGGAGCGCACTATCGTTTCCGATATTGCAGGAACGACCCGTGATGCTACCGACTCGGAATATGAGAGCGAGCAAGGGAAATTTGTGCTGATAGATACGGCAGGCATAAGACGAAAGTCCAAAGTTTTGGACAGCATTGAAAAGTACTCCGTGCTCAGAGCCTATATGGCTGTTGACAGAGCCGATGTTGCTGTCGTTGTTATTGACGCTCTTGCAGGCTTTACGGAGCAGGATTCAAAGGTTGCGGGCTACGCTCACGAAAAGGGCAAGGCCTGTGTGATAGCAGTCAACAAGTGGGACGCTCTTGAAAAAGAGACGAACACTATGAATGAGTTCAGAAAGAAGCTCGCAGATGATCTGAGCTTTATGAGTTATGCTCCGATAGTTTTCATTTCTGCAAAGACAGGACAGCGTATTGACAAGCTGTTTGAGATGATAAGATACTGCGCCGAGCAGAATGCTGTGCGTATTCCCACAGGAAGGCTCAACGAGGTGCTTGCTTATGCGACAGAGAGAGTTCAGCCGCCCTCCGATAAGGGAAGAAGGCTGAAAATCTACTACATGACGCAGACAGGCACAAAGCCGCCTACCTTTGTATCATTTGTAAACCGTGCCGAGCTTTTCCACTTCTCATATCAGAGATATATCGAAAACCAGATAAGAGAGACCTTCGGTCTTGACGGAACACCTGTCGTATTCAAGATACGGGAGCGCGGCCGTGATGATACAAAATAACTCATTTAAGGAGGAATTCAATTGAAGATCGTTGCTGTTCTGTTTACGGTCATTTTTTCATATTGCTTAGGAAGCCTGAACTCTGCTATTATTGTGTGCAGAGTGCTGAAGGGCAAGGATATAAGAGAATTCGGCAGCAAAAACGCAGGACTTACAAACGTTCACCGTGTATTCGGAAAAGGACCTGCTATTGCAACACTTGTGTGTGACCTCCTGAAGGGTGTGCTCGGCGTTGTGATATGCCGTATAGTTGTGCATAAGCTGTTCGGAGTTACCTTCTTTGATGACCCGCACTTTATCGGCTATGTGGCAGGGCTTTGTGTAAACCTCGGACACTGCTTTCCTGTGTTCTATGGCTTTCACGGAGGAAAGGGCGTGCTCATTGCGGCTACTACCCTGCTTGCTATCGACCCTATCACCTGCTGTTTCTCACTGGCGGTATTCTTTGTGCTTGTGTTCCTGACAAAGTATGTGAGCGTGGGCTCTATCTGTGCGGCTATTGCCTATCCGACATTTACATTCATAGATCAGAATTTCCTGTACAGCGGACATTATGCAGTCATTCCCAATACGATCGTTGCAGGCTGTATAGGGCTTTTGATAGTGTTCCTGCACAGACCGAACATTAAGAGGCTCATGAACGGAACTGAGAATAAATTTGGACAGAAAAAGAAAGAAGCATAGATATAAGTTCATATAAAGGAGGATCAATATGGCTTGTAATATCACTATACTCGGCTCGGGCGGATTTGGTCTTGCTCTGGCTATAATGGCTGACAACGCAGGACACAAGGTAACTGTATGGTCGGCATTCAATGATGAGATCGAAACTATAAGAAGAACAGGCGAGCTTAAAGCAAAGCTCCCGGGAGTGCTTGTAAACAAGACGATAGAGCTTACCACCGATATTTCCTGCGTTAAAGGCAAGGATATCGTGATACTCGGTATACCCTCGCCGTTTCTCAGAAGCGTCTGCGAGCAGGCTGCGCCCTTTATGGATAAGAATACCATAGTTGTTAATACTGCTAAGGGTCTGGAGTCGGGCACACTTAAAACTATGTGTCAGGTTGCTAAGGAGAGCTTTCCCGAAAACCATATCGCAGTACTGACAGGACCCTCCCATGCAGAGGAGGTCGCAAGAGGTCTGCCGACTACTATCGTTACATCGTCTGACAGCCGTGAGGTTTCATACTTCATTCAGTCGGCGCTTTCTAATCAGACGTTCAGAGTGTACGTCAATGATGACGAGATAGGCAGCGAGATAGGCGGCACTATGAAAAACATCATTGCCCTTGCCGCAGGTGTCTGCGACGGTCTGGGCTACGGCGATAACACAAAGGCTGCCCTTATGACAAGAGGGATCTACGAGATAGCTAAGCTTGGCAAGGCTATGGGGGCTCAGGAGGAGACCTTTAACGGCCTCAGCGGAATAGGAGACCTGATAGTTACCTGCTGCTCTATGCATTCAAGAAACAGAAGAGCAGGTATCCTGATCGGTCAGGGCGTTGACCCCGAGGAGGCTGTGCGCCGTGTCGGTACGGTTGAGGGCTATGTCTGCACTAAGAATGCAAGGGAGCTTGCAAAGAAAATGGGAATTGAAATGCCGATCACCGAGGAGCTCGCCCGTATTCTCTTTGACGGCGCACCTGCAAAGGACGCACTTAAAAACCTTATGGGCAGACCGCCTAAGAATGAGACCGAGCATGAGTTTCTTGCATAGAATACTTGTAAATAAATTGTTAAGTGCTTGACAAATGCACGTCTGCGTGCTATAATATTTAAGTTGATTATATCAACGTTATAAAAAAAGCTGCATAGAACTACTGTCTAAACTGAAATGATGGGCTTCTATGAGTCATAACATTTGGTTTGGAAGGAGGAGCTTGAAGATGAGAGAAGGAATTCATCCTGTATACGAGGAGACAACGATCACCTGCGCTTGCGGCAACGTTATCAAGACTCGTTCTACTAAGAAGGATATCAAGGTCGAGATCTGCTCGAAGTGCCATCCGTTCTTTACAGGCAAGCAGAAGCTTGTTGATACCGGCGGACGTGTAGACAGATTCAAGAAGAGATTTAATCTTGATTAATTACAAAGAGAACGGTTTATGCCGTTCTCTTTTTTCATATTTGAGGTGTTACTATGGCTGAATATTTAGACCTTTTTGACAGAGAGCTGAGACCTACGGGCGAAAAATGGGAGAGAAACGACTCGGTACCGATACCTGAGGGGAAATATCACTATGTGGTGAATATCCTTTGCAGGAACAGGGAGGGTAAGCTTCTTATTACACAGAGACACCCCGATAAGCCCTACGGCGGCTGGTGGGAGATCTCGGGTGGATCTGTACAGTCAGGAGAAACACCTCTGGAGGGCGCTGTAAGAGAGCTTTTTGAGGAGACTGGTCTTAAAGCTGAGCCCTCGGAGCTGAGATACTTCGGACAGATAATCAGGGAGCGCTCGGGCTGTATCCATAACTTCTACTACTATGAGGGAGATTTCTCGGAGAGCGACATAGTCTTACAGGAGGGCGAGACTGTGGATTTCAGGCTGGTAACTCCGCAGGTGCTGGAGAAAATGAGCGATGACGGCGAGTTCCTTGACTTTTCGTTCAACAGGCTGAGAGCTGTGTTCGCTGATCTGTTTTTTAAGCATATTTAATTGGAGTGTATTCAATGCTTAAGCTTTTCCGCTATCTGAAAAACTATAAAAAAGAAAGCATTATAGGGCCTCTGTTCAAGCTGATAGAGGCTTGCTTTGAGCTGGCTGTACCGCTGGTTATGAAGAATATGATAGATGTCGGTATAAAGAATGCCGACAGCGGCTATATTTACAAAATGGGGCTTGTGCTGATAGTGCTGGGAGCACTTGGGCTTACCTGTGCCCTGACGGCGCAGTATTTTGCGGCTAAGGCATCGCTGGGCTTTGCGACTGCGCTGAGGAGAGATCTGTTTCACCATATCAATACGCTCTCCTACGCCGAGGTCGACAGGATAGGAAACCATACTCTTGTGACCAGAATGACATCAGACGTAAACACGGTGCAGACAGGAGTTAATATGCTTCTGAGGCTCTTCCTGCGCTCGCCGTTTATTGTTATAGGCTCAGTGATAATGGCGTTCACCATCACGGTGAAGATAACGCTTATTTTCCTTGTTATGACGGTGATACTTGCCTTTGTTATCTATAAGATAATGGCGGTGACAACTCCACGCTTCAAGGATATTCAAAAGCAGGTCGATAAGACCAATCTTTTAACCTCGGAAACACTGACAGGTGCAAGGGTGATAAGAGCGTTTTCAAGGCAGGAAAACGAAATGGCTGACTTTGCAAAGGAAGCCGAGGACTTAAAACGCAGGCAGATAATAGCAGGGCGCATATCGGCGCTGATGAATCCGCTGACCTATGTGATAGTCAACATCGCAATAATCGCAATACTCTGGCAGGGCGGAGACCTTGTTTATACAGGGTGGATAAGTCAGGGTGAGCTTATCGCCCTTGTAAACTATATGAACCAGATACTTTTAGCTCTTCTTGCTATGACCTTGCTTGTTACAAGCATAACAAGAATGCAGGCATCTGCTGTCAGGATAAACGATGTGTTCGACATTAAGACATCTATTACCGACGGCTCACAGACCGAGATAAAGACCGAAAAAAATGCTCCTGCGGTGGAGTTCAGAAACTGCGTTTTCTCCTATCACGCTGATGATGACCCCGAGCTTGAAGGGATAAGCTTCTCTGTAAAGCGAGGGGAAACTATCGGGCTTATAGGCGGTACGGGCTCGGGAAAATCGACACTTGTAAACCTGATACCGAGGTTTTACGATGTGAACTCGGGCGAAGTGCTGGTTGACGGTGTCAATGTCAGAAAATACCCTCTCCAACAACTGAGGAAGAGAATAGGCATAGTACCCCAGAGGGCGGTGCTCTTCAAGGGGACTATCAGGGAGAATATGAAATGGCGGGACGAGAATGCCTCTGACGAGGAAATAATGAATGCGCTTGAGATCGCTCAGGCAAAGGACTTTGTAATGCTCAAGCCCGATGCGCTCGACACTGTGATCAATCAGGAGGGCAAGAACCTTTCGGGCGGTCAGAGACAAAGGCTCACTATAGCAAGGGCTCTTATCGGAAGCCCCGAAATGCTGATACTTGATGATTCAGCCTCGGCGCTTGACCTTGCCACCGATGCGGCTCTCAGAAAGGCTCTCGCTGAAAAGACACAGGGAATGACGGTCTTTATAGTTTCTCAAAGGGTATCCTCTATAAGGCACGCTGACAAGATAGTTGTCCTTGATGACGGCAGAATTGCAGGTATAGGAACTCACTCAGAGCTTATAAGAAGCTGTGAGGTTTACCACGAGATCTGTCAGTCTCAGCTTTCGGAAGAGGAGGCGGCACAGTATGAAAAGTAAGAAAAAAGACAGCTCTGTATTAAAGCCCCTTCTCGCCTATGCGAAGCCCTACAAAGCGCTGTTTGTGCTGTCTATGCTTTTGTCGGTGATAAGCGTTGCGGCAACGCTTTATGCTCCTATTCTGATAGGCAACGCTGTCGATCAGGTACACGCAAGCAGCTCTGTAAACTTTCATGAGCTTGGTACTATACTCATAAAGCTTGGAATTGTGGCTCTTGTGACAGGCATAACACAGTGGCTTATGTCGCTGTGTACGAACAGGATCACCTACTGCGTTGTTCAGCAGATACGAAACGATGCGTATAACAAGCTCCACAGACTGCCGCTTTCATTTATTGACTCGCACCCCCACGGCGATATTATCAGCAGGATAATCACCGATACCGAGCAGATCTCTGACGGTCTTCTGATGGGATTTTCTCAGCTGTTTACGGGTATCTGTACAATTTTCGGTACACTTATCTTTATGATCTCCATTAATCTGAGGATTGCCCTGACAGTAATGCTGATAACTCCCCTATCGCTGTTTGTGGCAAGGTTTATATCACGCAATACATTCAGGCTCTTCCGTGAGCAGTCAAAGGCAAGGGGCGAGCTTACCTCGCTGGTTGAAGAGATGACAGGAAACAGCAAAACTGTTGCCGCCTTCTGCTACGAGGAAAAGAGCGAGGAGATTTTTGAAAAGCTTAATCAGGATCTTAATGAGATAGGTGTCAGGGCTACGTTCTTTTCATCACTTACTAACCCCTCGACAAGGTTTATAAACGGGCTGGTATACAGCTCCGTCGGGATAATAGGAGCGCTGGCAGTTATAAGCGGAAACTTCTCGGTCGGCAAGCTTACAAGCTTTCTGACCTATGCGAACCAGTATACAAAGCCGTTTAATGAAATATCGGGCGTTATTACGGAGCTGCAAAGTGCGCTGGCATCTGCGCAGAGAGTATTTGAGCTTATAGCCCTTGATGAGGAGATTCCCGAAGCAGAAAGCGCAAAGGTGCTGACTTCGGTTGACGGTACCGTAAATATTGAGAACGTGTATTTCAGCTATGACCCTGAAACACCGCTTATTGAGAACTTTGATCTTCATGTAAAAAGCGGTCAGCGAATTGCTATCGTCGGACCTACGGGCTGCGGTAAGACCACTATGATCAATCTGCTTATGCGCTTTTATGACGCTGACAGCGGTGAGATCAAGGTAAGCGGCACTCCGATAAGGGACTGCACAAGGCGGTCACTTCGCTCAATGTACGGAATGGTATTGCAGGAGACATGGCTTAAAACAGGCACTATCAGAGAGAATATCGCATACGCTAAGCCCGATGCAAGTGATGATGAGATAATCGCTGCAGCGAAATCTGCGCACTGCCACAGCTTTATAAAAAGGCTTCCGAAAGGCTACGATACTATTGTTTCCGATGCCTTTGCGACTATCTCTCAGGGACAGAAGCAGCTTCTCTGCATTGCGAGAGTTATGCTTTCGCTGCCGCCTATGCTTATTCTTGACGAGGCAACGTCTTCCATTGATACACGAACTGAGATCAGAATTCAGCGTGCCTTTGAGAAAATGATGGAGGGCAGAACCAGCTTCATCATAGCGCACAGGCTCTCGACTATAAGAAATGCCGATATGATAATAGTTATGCGCTCGGGACACATAGTTGAGCAGGGCACGCACTCTGAACTGATCAAGAAAAACGGTTTTTATGCAGAACTGTATAATGCTCAGTTTGCTGCAGCACAATAAATGAAAGAGGGCTCTTGCAATTGCAAAAGTCCTCTTTTTTGTACTTGTTTACTGTCCGTTTTTCGGTACGATCAGCTTTCTGAACTCCTCCTCGCTGCCGTTGAAAACCACTGCATCGAGATACGAATTTGTCTCATAGTATTTAAGCCTTACCCTCGGAGAATATGTCCAGAGTGTCCAGTCAAGGCCTTTATGGGGCTTTGTGAAAACAGAGTCGACCCATATCATGCAGCCCGAAAGCTCCTCATTCGGCTGAACTATATCCTTGTACTCATCGTATCTGCACAAGATGACAGGCGGTGTGCCGTACTGAGCTTCTGTTACGGATACAAACTCACGCAGGTTTTCAAGTGTGTTATCCTCATCCGGAGCGAAAACTCTGTCCAGACCCCGAAGCTCTATACTCACAGCAGGTATAAGCCTGCCTGCCATGCTCTCTCCGACCGCTTCTATGAAGTGCTCAGCCTGTGCTCTGCCGTTTTCATCTGGCTCAAAAATATGAAGATAGCCAACAAGCAGTTCGGTGGAGGCGGCATTTTCTTTGTTGTACTTAAAGCATTCGTCTATATAATCCTTGCCCTTTGTGGCTGTTATATAAGCAAAGCTTATATTCTGACGTGAAAATGCCTGCCAGCCTATCTGACCCATTTCATTATCGACTATGACACCACGACAGGGATAATCACGCTTTCTGGGCTCATTGAACCAGATATAGCCCGTATACAGCATCACCGAGACCATTATGAGCACCAACAGCATAAAAAATGCTGTGAGCCTTATCATAAACCTCGCAGTGCGCTTTGCTCTTCTGCGGCGTTTTACGGCAAGGCGCTCTTCCTCTTCGGCATCATATTCCTCATAATTGCTAAATTCCCCGACCGATTCGTCGGGGAATTGCTGTTCTATATTTCGCTTTGCTTTTTTATCAAGCTTGAATTTCTTACTCATTTTTCCTCTTTCAGGGATAACGGCTCAGCCGAACAGACAAGCTCATAAAAATTGTAGCTGTCAAGCCTGTCTCTGACGAGGCCGCTTATCTCGGCAAATACCTTGCGGTGATTGCAAAAATCAGTATTGCCTGCATTGCACTCACAGTCAGGCGCTAAGCACCTTGAAAAGTAATACCTGCCTTCAATGGCCTCTATCACTGTTCTGAGCGTGATCTCCTTTGGGTCTTTATCTATTATGTAGCCGCCCTTCGTTCCCTTGAAGGATCTGACCAGCTCTGCTCCGACAAGCTTTCTGAGTATTTTCAGAGTGAAACGCAGTGTCACCCCTGTTTGCTCGGAAATAGTCTTCGCATCAAGCTTTTCTCCGCCTTTGCACAGCGCCGACACTATCCTTATAGCGTAGTCGGATTCAAGTGTGATAAACATGAGTGCTCCTTAAATTAATCGATAAAATCTCTGACCTTATTGCTTCTATTGGGGTGACGCAGCTTTCTGAGAGCCTTTGCCTCTATCTGACGGATACGCTCACGGGTTACGTTGAACTCCTGACCGACCTCTTCAAGTGTTCTTGAACGGCCGTCTTCAAGGCCGAAGCGCAGGCGCAGAACCTTCTCTTCTCTCTCGGTAAGGGTTGAAAGTACCTGATCTATCTGCTCCTTCAGAAGAACAAGCGATGCTGCCTCAGCAGGTGCGGGAGCGTCATCATCGGGGATAAAGTCACCGAGATGGGAGTCTTCCTCCTCGCCGATAGGTGTTTCAAGCGATACAGGGTCCTGAGCTATACGCATGATCTCTCTTACTCTCTCAACGCTCATATCGAGCTCCTTAGCGATCTCCTCAGGCGAGGGGTCATGACCGTTCTTATGAAGGAGCTGAGAAGAGGCCTTCTTGACCTTGGTTATAGTTTCCACCATGTGAACAGGTATACGGATAGTTCTTGCCTGATCGGCGATAGCCCTTGTGATAGCCTGTCTTATCCACCA
>DGRP01000139.1 GCA_002391065.1 Ruminococcus sp. UBA4385
CGTCGCCGATGTAGCACATTTTCAGACCGTTGAAGGTGCCCTTGAACTCACGGATAGTCATAAGGTCTGCAAGCACCTGACAAGGGTGGCAGAAATCTGTCAGACCGTTGATTATCGGGATAGAGCCGTACTCAGCGAGGTCTTCGACCTCCTTCTGCTCAAAGGTACGGATCATAATTCCGTCAAGGTAACGGGAGAGAACTCGTGCTGTGTCCTGAACAGGCTCTCCCCTGCCGATCTGAAGGTCACGGTTAGAAAGGAACAGTGCCTGACCGCCAAGCTGATACATTCCTGTCTCAAAGCTTACACGGGTACGGGTAGAGGATTTCTGGAATATCATTCCGAGGGTCTGACCCTTTAAGATGTGGTGTGTTATGCCGTTTTTGTTCTCATATTTGAGCTGGTCGGCAAGGTTAAGTATCTCCATAATCTCGTCAGTTGACAGATCGAGCATTTTAAGTAAGTGTTTCATCGTTGTCCTCCATTATTCTGATAATACTTTTTCAAGGATAGCAAGACCCTTATCGATCTCTTCATAGGTTATTGTGAGAGGCGGCAGGAACCTTAGCTTTTCCTTGGCTGTAAGTGCGAGCAGGCCGTTGTCAAGGCAGGCCTTGCAAACATCTGCTGCCTTTTTGTTCTTGAAGAGAACTCCGAGCATAAGGCCTGTTCCGGTTACATTCTCGACCTCATCGAGAGCCATTAGCTTCTGATAGAGGTAATAGCCCTTTTGGCAGACCTCATCAAGGAAGCCCTCGGATAGAACTGTATCAAGAACTGCGTTACCTCCTGCACAGGCAAGTGGGTTTCCGCCGAAGGTTGAGCCGTGAGTTCCCTTTGTGAGTACACCGCTTGTTTTCTCATTCATAAGGCAGGCACCTATCGGCACTCCGCCTGCAAGGCCCTTAGCGAGTGTAGTGATGTCAGGCTTTACCCCGAAAAGCTGCGAGGTAAGCAGTGCGCCTGTTCTGCCGACACCTGTCTGCACCTCATCGGCTACAGTGAGGATATCACGCTTTGCGCACTCCTCAAAGATAGCGTTAATGTACTCCTTATCGAGAGAGATTACTCCGCCCTCGCCCTGAACGAACTCAAACATTACTGCGCAGACCTTGCCGTCATTCTCATCGAGCACCCTTTTCAGGTCGTCGATGTCATTTGCCTTTGCATTCACAAAGCCCTCAACAAAGGGAAAGAAGTAATTGTGGAAGATCTCCTGACCTGTTGCGGAAAGGGTAGCTATAGTTCTTCCGTGGAAGCTGTTCACAAGGGTAACTATGATGTTTCGCTCGGCGTCTTTTCCATACTTATCGAAGCTGTACTTTCTTGCAACCTTGATAGCGCACTCATTGGCTTCTGCTCCGCTGTTCCCGAAGAACACCTTGTCATAGCCTGCTGCCTCGCAAAGCTTTGATGCGAAATCGGCCTGTACCTTCGTGTAATAATAATTCGATGTGTGCTGTATGCTCCTGGCCTGAGCGCAGACTGCCTCAACCCATTTGTCATTGCAGTAACCGAGGCTGTTAGTGCCTATTCCCGAGCCGAAGTCAATATAGGTTTTTCCGTCCTCGGCTGTAGCGGTACGTCCCTCGCCCTTATCGAGCACAAGATCATAGCGCCCGTAGGTAGGAGCAACGTGTTCATTAAATTTTTCTATAGTATTCATTTTATCATTCCTCCGCAGGCTTTTCTGCTTCATGCCTTTCCTCTCTGGAAACATTCGCCAGGAACATTCCCGCAGGATACTGTCTCAGCATTGTTACAAACTGCTGTTCATCAGCAGGAGAAAAGCCTGTTTTCTTTATTGTGTAGTTTTTATCTGCCCTTATCTGATAACTGCTTCCCGTATCGTTCACCTTTGTAATGTCAGAATAAAGCACTTCCGTTCTCTCGCCGTTCATCTCAGCAGTGAAGCGATCCTCATAAAACTCATAATGCCACTGAAAATGCTCGTTCAGCACATGGGTATCCTGAACTGTGTTCTCGCCCATTGAAATAAAAAGCACTCTGCAAACCGTTGTTGCGGCTGTAAGGCCTGCTCCTATCAGGAGAACGACCCACCATTTCAGGTCAGTTGAACCGAGAAGCACAAGTATAATTACAATTATCAGTGCATACGCAAGCATAAATGCTGATGCTATCTTTGAATTAGATTCATCATGCTCATTGTGCTGACCGTCAACGTAAAGTACCTTTTCGACATTTGTATCATTTGAAAACAGTATTTTCTTTTCCATAAGCCCTCCGATCAGACGAACTGAGTACCGATGCCTTCGCTTGTTAAAAGCTCTATAAGAATAGAGTGGGGAACTCTTCCGTCAATGATAACGGTCTTTTTAACTCCCCGTCTGACTGCCTCAACACAGCAGTCTATCTTAGGTATCATACCTCCGCTGATTATGCCCGAGGCTTTAAGGTGAGGCACCTCACTGACATTTACCTGAGGGATAAGCGTTGATGGGTCGTCCTTGTCCTCAAGAAGACCAACTATATCGGTCATAAGAACAAGATTCTCAGCTCTCAGGCACGAGGCTATTCTTGCTGCGGCAGTGTCAGCATTGATGTTATACGGCTGACCGTCCTCGCCGATGCCGACTGTTGCGATTATCGGGACATAGCCGTTATTGAGCGCATCAATTATAGGCTTTGTTGTGATTTTTCTTATCTCGCCGACATAACCGTAATCGGTCTCGGTGTCCATTTTCTGAGCAAGTATAAGCTGTCCGTCACAGCCGCAGAGACCGAGTGCTCTTCCGCCGTGAAGTGTAAGGGCGCTTACAAGCTCCTTGTTGACCTTTCCGCAGAGAACCATTTTAACTATGTCCATAGTCTCTGCATCGGTGTATCTGAGACCGTTTATAAACCTGCTCTCAATGCCCACTCTTTTTAGCATGGAGTTTATCTCGGGGCCGCCGCCGTGAACGAGCACTACCTTTATTCCTACCTCGGTGAGGAGAACTATGTCACTCATTACAGCTTCCTTGAGCTCATTATTTGTCATGGCATTTCCGCCGTACTTGATGACCACTATCTTGTCATGATACTTCTGAATGTACGGAAGTGCATCAATAAGTATCTGACTGCGAATTTTATTTGAAATATCCATTTTACTTCACTTACCTTTTTATCAGCTTCTGTAGTCGCCGTTTATCTTGACATAATCATAGGTCAGGTCACAGCCCCAGGCTGTTGCCTCTGCACTGCCCTCTCCGAGTTCAACGTCTATAATTATCTCGTCTTCTGAAAGAACCTTCTTTGCAGTCTCCTCGGAAAATTCAATCCCTGCACCGTTTTTGCAGACATCTATCTGTCCTGCCTCTGATGAGAGCGATACGTTTACCTTGTTTATATCAAAGTCAGCCTCGGCATAGCCTATTGCGCAGAGGATACGTCCCCAGTTTGCATCAGCGCCGAACATCGCACACTTGAAAAGAGGTGAGCAGATAACGCTCTTTGCAACGATTATCGCTGTGTCCTGATCCTGAGCACCCTTTACTCTGCATTCAAGAAGCTTTGTTGCGCCCTCGCCGTCTTTGGCAAGCATTTTTGTCATGTTCATAAGAACTATGTATAAAGCCTGCTTGAAGGTCTCATAATCCTCGCCCTCGGATTCTATCAGAGGGTTTTCGGCCATGCCATTTGCCATTACTGCAAGGGTATCGTTTGTGGACTGGTCGCCGTCAACAGAAAGGCAGTTATAGGTTATCTTCACCTTTTCTCTCAGAGCCTTGTCAAGCATATCAGCTGTGATATTGCAGTCGGTAGTCACAAGATTCAGAGTGGTAGCCATGTTCGGATGGATCATTCCGCTGCCCTTGCCCATAGCGCCCATGCGGCAGACCTTTCCGCCGACTTTGAACTCAACTGCAATCTCTTTCTTGACTGTATCTGTGGTCATGATAGCTTTTGCAGCCTCTTCATTCCTGTCATAAGCAAGCCCGGATACAAGCTCATCGATCTTATTTTCTACAGGCTCAATCGGGAACACCTGCCCGATAACACCTGTCTGTGCTACAAGCACCTCTTCGGGCTTGACATTTATGCGCTCGGCTGTAAGCTCACACATTCTGTAGGCTTTCTGCTCGCCGTCGGCATTGCAGGTGTTTGCATTCATTGAGTTGAATATAAACGCCTGAGCCTTGCCCGATGTGGCTTTCAGGTTTTTCTGAGATACCGTTACCGGTGCGCCCTTTACCTTATTCTGAGTGAAGACCGCCGCTGTATTGCACATTTTATCACTTGCCACAAGACAGAGATCATTTTTCTTCACACCGAAGGGGCTGTCATTGCCGTCGCCCCCGGTCTTTTTTATTCCGCAGTACAGTCCGTTTGCCTTAAAGCCCCGAGGTGCGCACACGCCGCCCTCAAGATACTCAAAGCCCTCGAACTGAACCTTTGTTATTTCTTTACTCATATCATCATACCTTTCAGAGAAGTCCGTACTTATCTTTCAGTGAGAGTATTCTTCCGACGCTCTCATCTATTCTCGCTTCGGAGATATCGCCGTCCTTTACAGCCTTGAGAAGCGCATTATAGGAGCTCTCAAGCGAGTTAGGCATAAGAACTATGTCCGCACCTGCATTTATCACCTTGATAACCGATTCAGCCGCAGAGTAGTTATCCGCAACTGCGCCCATTCCGAGAGCGTCTGTAATGATAACTCCGTTATAGCCAAGCTCACCTCTGAGCTTATCAGTCAGAAGCGTTTTTGAAAGAGATGCGGGAAGCTTATCATCAGACACATTCGGAAGTGTAAGATGAGCTGCCATTATCATATCGGTCTTATCCATATTCTCGATAAAGGGGATAAGCTCCTGTCCTAAAAGCTCGTCCCAGGTCTTATCGACCTGAACATAGCCCGTATGTGTATCGGCAGAGGTATCTCCGTGACCAGGATAATGCTTTATGCAGGTCATTATTTTCTGCTCATGGAAGCCGTCGATGCAGGCGCTTACCATTTCAGAAACTGTCTGCGCATCTGTGCCGAAGGATCTGTTTCCGATGACTGTATTGTCAGGGTTTGTGAATATGTCTGCAACAGGGGCAAAGTCAAGATTTACACCGTATTCAGTGAGATATGCACCTATTGAAGAGCCGACCTCCTTAGCCTTTTCGGGCATTTTGGTTTTGCCCACGCTCAGCATATTATCATAGCTTGCAACATTGAAATCGGGGTCATTTGCAATTCTTGCTACCTGACCGCCCTCCTCATCAATTGAGATAAAGAGAGGATACTTTGAAGCCTCCTGCAGGTCTGCGCTGAGCTTTGTAAGCTGAGCAGGGTCTTTAACATTATTAGCAAAATAGATAACTCCGCCCACAGGGTACTTTTCGAGAGCTGCCTTCATATCATCGTCGCACCAGGTAACTCCGATGTCTCTGTTCTCATCTACCTCAAGAGTATCTGCCCTGATTATAAAAAGCTGACAGATTTTTTCCTCAAGTGTCATCTGCTTCATAAGCTCATTGGCTTTTGCGCTCACGATTACCTCCTTGGGTTCGGCAGGGGCAGGCTCAGCAGGAGCAGGCTCGGCAGGAGCTTTGTTACCCTCAGCAGCGCTTTCTGCAGGTGCAGCGGCTGCACTGTCAGCTGCGCTTTCATCGCTCTTTGATGAGGGATCCGCGCTGCTGCTTACAGGTGCAACACCTGTCTCGGTAGGCTTGTATACAGGCCCTTTATCGTTTACTTCCTGATTAAGATTTCCGCAGCCTGCAAAAGCTGTCATAGCCATCATTGCTGCAATTATAAGCTTTAGTCTGTATGTTTTCTTCATTATTCCAGTCCCTTCGTCTCGGAAACCCCGAGCATAATATTCATATTCTGAACGGCTGCTCCCGATGCACCCTTTCCCAGATTGTCCAATCTTGACATCAGAAGTATCTGATCATCATTTCCGCAGACGAAAAGCTGCATATCGTTAGTACCTGCTAAAGTGTTTGCTGCTATAAAGCCATCGGGAAGGGTTTCTGTTCCCTGAAGCTCCATCACCTTTACGAAGTGCTCGCCAGCATAGTGTTCGGAGAGTATCTCGTGGATATCGGCAGGTGTATAGCTCTTTGAAAGACATCTTGTTATCAGCGGCACTGAAACCACCATTCCGCTGTAGTAGTCATCAACTATCGGGTTGAACATCGGCTTGTATTTTAGACCGCAGACCGCCTGCATTTCAGGCAGGTGCTTGTGAGCCTGTGCAAGAGCATACTGTCTCGGAGAGAACATCTCCTTTGTTTTGTTTTCGCCCTCCATAGCCTCGATCATTTTCTTTCCGCCGCCGCTGTAGCCCGAAACTGCGTGAGCACTCAGCGGATAATCCTCGGGAAGAACTCCAGCCTTAACCAGCGGATACACAAGTGAGATAAAGCCGCTTGCATAACAGCCGGGATTTGCAACCCTCTTAGAGTTTTTTATCCTCTCTCTGTGAGCTTCCGAAAGCTCGGGGAAGCCGTAGTCCCAGCCTGCCGCCGTTCTGTGTGCGGTAGAGGCATCTATTATCCTTGTGTCGGGATTTGTACAGAGAGCTGCTGCCTCTATTGCTGCCGCATCGGGCAGGCAAAGGAAGGTTATATCAGACTCGTTTATAAGTCTTGCTCTCTCGGCAGAGTCCTTTCTCTTCTCCTCTGAGATAGTGAGAATCTCAATATCGTCTCTGCCCTCAAATCTCTCATATATCTGCAGACCTGTTGTGCCTGCACTGCCGTCAATAAATACTTTTGCCTTCATTTTTATCTTCCTGTCTTTCTGGATTTGTTTTTGTCCTTGCTTCCCTGTGAGGTCACAACGTTTCCTATTCCCGTCCCGAAGAGCACACACAATACCGTCAGCACTATGAAGTTCGGCACAACTGCTCTTGCGTCTTCGATGAAGATGAATTCTGCCACGCAGGCAGCTATCATCACTGTCGGAACGTACAGCTTCAGTCCGCACAGCCTTGTGAAGCGGAAGCAGGTCCAGCAGGTGATTACAGGATAAATTACCGTGAAGCTAAGAATGAACATCAGGTAGTTTACCGTAAGCCTTGCTGTCAGAAACCACATCAGGGCCGTAAGCCCCTCCCATATCAGCAGGTACACTGCCCCGCAGATAAGAGGTCTGCTCTCCAGTTTATTCTGCAAGCTTCGCACGGACATATTCTATCTGTGCCTTCACCGACTCAGGTGCAGGCCCTCCTGCTGCCTTTCTCTGCATTACGCAGGTATCAAGGCTGATAGCGTCATATACATCGGTATCGAAGGTCTCACACAGAGCCTTATACTCCTCTATCGGGAGAGTTTCAAGCGTCAGTCCCTTTTCTATGCAGGTATGCACGAGAGTTCCCGTGATCTTATATGCGTCACGGAAAGGCAGACCCTTTTTAACCAGATAGTCAGCACAATCGGTTGCATTTATGAAGCCTCTTGCGGCTGCATTTCTCATATTATCGGGAAGCACCCTCATAGTTGCGAGCATAGGCTCGAAGGTCATGAGGCAAAGCTTCACTGTATCGCAGGCATCAAAGAGAGCCTCCTTGTCCTCCTGCATATCCTTGTTGTATGCAAGGGGCAGACCCTTGAGCATAGTAAGCAGTGTGTTCAGGTCTCCGTAAACTCTGCCTGTCTTTCCTCTGATGAGCTCGGCTATATCGGGGTTTTTCTTCTGAGGCATGATTGATGAGCCTGTTGCATAAGCGTCATCAAGCTCAACGAACTTAAACTCCCACGAGCACCAGAGGATTATCTCCTCGGAAAATCTTGACAGGTGCATCATAAGAAGCGACAGAGCCGATACGAACTCAACGCAGAAATCTCTGTCCGAAACGCCGTCAAGGGAGTTCTGGGTTATCTCATAAAAGCCCAGTGCATCACAGACCTGCTGTCTGTTGATAGGATAGGTGGTTGAGGCAAGTGCTCCGCTTCCAAGGGGCATTATGTTCGTTCTCTTGTAGCAGTCATCAATTCTGCCGAGGTCACGCAAAAGCATCATCGCATAAGCCATAAGATGATGGCCGAAGGTTATCGGCTGTGCCCTCTGTAAATGTGTATATCCGGGCATTACTGTTGTGAGGTTCTGCTCTGCAATTCTGGTTATTGTCTTTATCAGTGCAACAACCATTTCTCTTATCTCGCCGAGCTCATACTTGGCTGTCATTCTTACATCAAGTGCGACCTGGTCGTTTCTTGACCTTGCAGTGTGCAGTCTCTTTCCCGTATCTCCGAGCCTTTTTGTAAGCTCAGACTCCACGAACATATGGATATCCTCAGCCTCAGGGTCGATCTGCAAAGCACCGCTGTCAATGTCATCAAGTATGCCTTTAAGTCCCTCGACTATCGCTTCGCTCTCGCTCTTGTCGATAATGCCGCAGTCTCCGAGCATTGTCGCATGAGCAATAGAGCCCTTTATATCAAATCTGTACATTCTGGCATCAAAGGAAATTGAAGAGTTAAAGTCATTCACTCTCTCATCTATCTCCTTTGTAAACCTTCCTGCCCACATCATATTCGCCATATTAATTATCCTTTCAGCTCATTTTTTCATACCACATATCAGTATCTGTAACACCTTTGATATGAAGCATGTCCTTATCAACTATGCCTTCAGCCACTGCTTTCATAGCTACTGCTGTAGGACTTCTTTTAAGCTTACCAGCTATTACGAAGATCGTATGCTCGTTTATATCCTGCTCTCTGAGATACGAAATCTCCTCTTCTGTCCATTCTGAACCTCTATTGGTTTGAGTTTTTTCTTTATAGGCTCTGTTCTGATTATTTCTTACACTAACTCTTCTTTTCTTGTGCTTTTCTTTGTAAGCAGGCTCGTTCACTCTTATCTCAAGAAGCTTATCAAGAAGAAGCTCCTGCATATTTCTATCGTATGCAAAATGGCTCCTCAGCTCACCTGTTCTGTAATCAGGCTCCAGAGCCTTATATAATCCCGCAGCCTTTCCCTTCGGAGTTACGATAAGCCTTGTCATTGAACAGCCTTCGTCTTCAAAATCGAGATATCCGTTTTCGATCAGCCAGTAATAAAATGAATAACGTGAATACGAATATCCGCCGTTGAGAGCAGGGTCACGACTGACGTATGTTAAAAACAAAATCTCAGCAAGAAGATCATCTGTCGGCAGAGTCTCGGGTACTTTATATTCTACTCTTTCGCAAACTTCCGTTTCAGGCATATTTTTTCTCCCCTTTTACATTCTTTACTAAAAAAGCTTTGCGGCGAGAAAGTTAAAACTCGCCGCATTTACTATGCCCGTAAGGGCTTATTTTTTGGTCTCTGTTTCCTTGATGTGCTGCTCAAGAAGCTTCTGAATGTCAATGCCGTTGATCTTCAGACCGTCAATCTTGCAGTCTGTGATCTCAACGTTTGTAAGGTCGCAGTGAATAAACTGTGAGTTCTTCAGCACAGGGTTCTTGAACTCAACATTAGTCATGATAGAGCAGCCGAAGCGTGAGCCGCTGAGGTTCACACCCAGGAACTTTGTGTCTACCATATACATATCTTCAAACTTAGAGCCCTTGATGCTCACATTGTTGAACGTAGTTTCGTCCATGTTCACATCATCAAAGTTTGCTTCCTTGAGGTTTACATTATTGAACTTTGCTCCGCCGAGGTTAACGTCCTCAAACGTAGAATTCGGCAGGCTGTCATAGGATATTTCTACCTTCTTGTCGATAGCAGCTTCAAATATGCTGTTCTGATCTGCCATATCAATTACCTCCAGTATTCAGTTACTTGTTCTGAGCTCTCTTCTGCTCAAGCTTTGCTCTAACCTTGATCGGAAGTCCGAACAGATTGATAAAGCCTGCAGAATCAGCCTGATTGTATACATTGTCCTCATCAAAGGTTGCAACCTCTTCATCGTACAGGGTATACGGCGAAGTAACACCTGCATTGATGATGTTGCCCTTATAAAGCTTCAGTCTTACATCACCTGTAACGGTCTTCTGTGTCTCGGTTACAAATGCGCTCATAGCCTCTCTGAGAGGTGTGAACCACTGACCGTTATAAACGATGTCTGCAAACTTGATTGAAAGGTACTGCTTAACTCTTGCAGTTTCCTTATCAAGTGTGATAGTCTCCAGCACGTCATGTGCATGATAAAGGATAGTTCCGCCGGGAGTCTCATAAACGCCTCTCGACTTCATACCTACAAGTCTGTTCTCAACGAGGTCTGCAAGACCGATACCGTTAGCACCGCCCAGCTCATTGAGCTTTGTTACGAGGTCCTTGCCGCCCATCTCAACACCGTCCACAGCAGTAGGGATACCCTTCTCAAAGTGAATGGTTACATAGGTAGGCTTATCGGGAGCCTTAATAGGTGATACACCCAGTTCAAGGAAGCCTTCCTTCTCATACTGCGGCTCATTTGCAGGATCCTCAAGGTCAAGACCCTCATGCGACAGATGCCAAAGATTCTTATCCTTGGAGTAGTTTGTCTCTCTGTTTATCTTCAGAGGAATGTTGTGAGCCTCAGCGTACTCGATCTCCTGCTCTCTTGATTTCAGATCCCAGATCCTCCACGGAGCAATGATCTCCATATCGGGAGCAAAAGCCTTTATAGCAAGCTCAAATCTTACCTGGTCATTTCCCTTTCCTGTGCAGCCGTGACAGATAGCGTCAGCGCCCTCCTTGATAGCGATCTCAGCTATTCTCTTTGCGATGATAGGACGTGCAAACGATGTGCCGAGCAGATATCTGTTCTCATAAACAGCGCCTGCCTGAACTGTAGGATAAACATAATCAGTGATGAACTCCTCAGTCAGATCCTCAATATAAAGCTTTGAAGCACCTGTCTTGATAGCCTTCTCCTCAAGTCCGTCAAGCTCGGTACCCTGTCCTACGTCACCCGAAACAGCGATGACCTCACAGTTATTGTAGTTCTCCTTCAGCCACGGAATAATGATAGATGTATCAAGTCCGCCCGAATATGCAAGAACAACCTTTTTGATTTCCTTTGCCATATATATCTCCTCCATGAAAAAACTTTTGTGCAAATACAAACCCCGCCTCAGCAGGTATATTCATATTATACACCGAATAACGGCATTGTCAAGCGTTTTTGAATAAAATTTTATATTTATACATATTTTCCGTATTCAGACTGCATAATATTTATAAATATGCAAGAAACAATGTATAAACCGAATATTTACTCATCAAAGCAGCTGATAAGCCGCAGGCAGCCCACAGAACGATCTCCGCAGTCACCGCATTCATACATAAATTATACCACAATCCTTTGAAAAATGCAACAGTTTAGGGCTTGCTTTTCTAAATTTTTTGGAGTATAATTATATCTGTAAAACAAATTGAAAGGCAGTGATACTATGAATATCAAAGAAGCAGGCTTCCGTGCCCTCTCCGCTGAGGAGATCAAGGCACTGGACTTCAATCCTTTTGTTAAAATAGGCGATGAATGGTTTCTCGTGACAGCCGGTGATGAGAACGGCTGGAACACTATGACAGCTTCATGGGGCTTTGCAGGCATAATGTGGGGAAAGAACAGCTTTATCACAGCTATCCGCCCGCAGCGCCACACAAAGACCTTCATTGACAAGAGCGAGTATTTCACAGCTTCGTTCTTCCCCGATGACATGAAGAAGGCTCTTGCGTACTGCGGCTCTCACAGCGGCAGAGATGTTGACAAGGCTAAGGAAACAGGACTTGAGCCTGTATTCATCGACACAGGCGACGCAAAGAGCGTGACCGCTTTCTCTCAGGCGTCACTGGTGCTGGTCTGCAAAAAGACCTACGTTCAGCAGATGACCTCTGAAAGCTTTGTTATTCCCGAGATTGACAAGGCAAACTATGCGGCAGGCGACTATCACACAGCATACATAGGCGAGATAACCGCTGTATACACAAAGTAATTTCAACATAAAAGCCCAAGGCAAGACCTTGGGCTCAGTCTGTCGATAAACTCCAAATCAGTGCAAAATCAGCCCTCGGCGTGTTCCTCGGCTTCGCTCGTCACCGTCTCGGGCGGCGGGGAGAGGGGGGGCTTCGCCCCTTTGCCCCACTGGGGCTGTCGCCCCTGACCCCTTTTAAAAGAGCTTTTGCAACAAGCTGAGCCCAAGGCAAGACCTTGGGCTTTTATGTATGTTATACTTCGTAGTCTATGCAGACTCTTGACTTTACATTAGGCATGATGATACCGTCCTTGACCTCAACGTGTGCAGGGTGTACGGCATAGTCAGCGAGTGCCTTTCTGCTCTCCAGTGTACAATCGAGCATAAGGTCGGCATTTGATGTGTCCATAACATCTGTGATGACTTTCAGTTCAGTCAGCCCCTCTATCACTCCGACCAGAGCTTCAAGCCCTGTTTTTATTTCCTGCTTTATGCTCTCCTTTTCGGAAGCGGAAAGCTCGTCCTTCATCTGCCAGATTATTATATGCTTTACCATAGTATCAATTCCCTTTCCTGAGGATAGCTTCAATCTTTGCGATTTCCTCTTCCGTGAGTTCAAGCTTATCCAGCACCCCTACGTTATTGATTATCTGCTCTGGTCTGCTCGCACCGCAGAGGACAGTTGTTACTGCCTTATTGTTCAGTATCCATGCAACTGCCAGCTGAGATAAGGTCTGACCACGACCCTCTGCTATCTCGTTGAGGGCTCTGAGCCTGCCAAGCATTTCATCAGTAAGCTGCTGCTGAATCCAAGTGTTGCCTCTGCCGATTCGGGAATCCTCGGGTATGCCGCCCAGATACCTGTCCGAGAGGAAGCCCTGATAAAGCGGTGAGAACACTGCAAGTCCCTTGCCGTTCTCCTTTGCCCAGCTGTCAAGGCCGTCATCTTCTATCCAGCGGTTGAGCATTGAATACGAGGGCTGATTTACGATAAACGGAGTGTGAAGCTCCTTGAATATCTCTGTTATCTCAGCAGTCTGCTGACTGTTATAGTTTGACACTCCCACATACAGAGCCTTTCCCTGCCTTACTGCATTGTCAAGTGCGAGAGCAGTTTCCTCAAGAGGTGTTTCGGGGTCAAAAACGTGGTGATAGAAAATATCAACATACTCAAGACCCATTCTGTGAAGCGACTGGTCAAGCGAGGCTGTCAGGTACTTGCGTGAGCCGTTTCTGTCGCCGTAAGGGCCCTCCCACATCTCGTAGCCTGCCTTTGTGGAGATGCATAGCTCATCACGGTACTGTCTGAGTCCCCTGTCGAGTATCTTTCCGAAGTTCTCCTCTGCCGAGCCGTTATATGGATGTCCGTAATTGTTTGCAAGGTCAAAATGAGTGATACCGAGGTCAAAGGCTGTGCGGCACATAGTCTCGGCATTGTCAAAGTCCGAGCCTGCTCCGAAATTCTGCCACAATCCAAGCGAAATAACAGGAAGCTTCAGCCCCGAATTTCCGCACCTGCGGTAAACCATTTTATCGTAACGTTTGTCATTTGCTTTGTACATAGGAATTCCCCCTTTGAGTTTTTAATTAATATAACATATTTGCGTTTTTATGTCAACAGAACAACAAAAAAGCTTCGGAGATTCCGAAGCTTTTTTATTCAAGCACACAGCGCAGTGTCACTCTGCTATAGCCACTCCATGTACAGGTAAAGAGCGTAAGGTCCCAGTCATCGCTGCCCGAGAG
This sequence comes from Ruminococcus sp. UBA4385, assembly GCA_002391065.1. The sequence continues at coordinate 13,576 of DGRP01000139.1, forward strand.
CATAGTGTTCGTATCATAGCCGCCTATAAGCTCCTGCCATGCCACACTGTAGTGATACTGCTTTCCTCTCAGCGATGTAAAAATCACCTCATCGCCCACACCTAGCTTTTCGAGATTGAGAAAAAACGAAGTATAGTTATGAGCACAGATTATCAGGTCATGAGTAAAGAGCGCTCCGCTGTAACGGCAGGCGGCATTTGCCATGCCGTTATATGACCAGTCTCTTGTTACGGGAAGCTCAATATCAAGCTTCGGCAGATAGATAAGGCCTATATAGTACACTCCGTCGATTTCAAGGGGCTCAGGCTCCTGCTCCTCGGCAATAACCTCTTCGTCATTTTCCTGAGACTGACTGTCCTCTGTCGGCATATCCGGCGCAGTATCGGAGCTGTTCCTTGCAGACTCAGTCTCAATATACGCTTTTATAACAGACACGGTTTTTTCAGCCTCTTTGCCTGCCTCACTGTCTCTGCAGCGGTTATAAATAACCAGAGACACTGCCGCTGTCAGCAGCAGTGCCCCAAGAGCGATCAGTATTATACCTCGCTTTTTATTAGTCATCCTTGCCGTCCTTTTTCATGCTTACTCTCATGCCGAGTGCAACCAGCACAAGACCTGATACGGAAAGCACAGGAACAGGCCACCAAAGCTGACCGGTCTGCGGAAGCTTTTCCGAAGAGCCGCCGCCTTGTGTTTTGTTTCCGCTGTTATTATCAGTTCCGCTGCCTGTACCTCTTGAACTGTCAGAGTCAGAGGTGCTGGAGGTTGAGCCGTCGGGAGACGAGCTGTCAGAAGACGAGCTGTCTGCTGAGGAACTGTCATTTGCAGAGGAATCGCTGTCGGGTGTATCACGGTCAGAGACGTCGCTGTCGCTGTCACTGCTGTCATTTGAGGACTCGCTGTCATGGGTGTCATGGCTTGAATCGTCAGGACCTGATTCATCGTCTTCTGTCTTTTCCTTTTCGATCTTAGGGAGAACTACAGAGCCTTCGCTCTTTTTAAGCTCAACGATCGCAGGAGACGAGCGATATGTATACTTATCTATTGTAGCCTCATTTGAGTAGATAAGGTAGATACCTGCATTCTGAGCATAGACCTCAGCGATACCGTTTTCATCTGAAGCTTCCTCGAAATCGGGCTGTATCTGATTAGCAAAAATGTAATCACAGAGGGTCTCGGCATCAGCCTTGACAGCCTCAGCGCTCATATCGTCAAGCTTAACTCCGCTGTCAGCAAAGGTCTCATTGAGGACAAACCCATTATCTCCGCGAGAGCCTATCGAGAAAACTCTCCACTTTATACCGTGGACAGTCTCCTCACCGACCTTACTTTCAATGAGGATAAAGCCTTTTTCAGCTTTAAGCTCAGCCGAAGAGCGCATTGGAGTACTTATAGCTATCGCTGTGAAAAACAGCACCGCAATGGCTGTTATCAGCGATATATGTCTTAATGTTCCTGTTTTCATTAACATACCTCCCAAACCTATTTTTCAGGCTTAGTTTTATCGTTAGCGCTGTCAGCATCAAAAACTGAAAGCGGATCGTTGTGCGGAAATTTTTTCTTCTTTCCCCCGAAGAACCACCAGGCGAGAAGAAGTGCCACAAGCGGTGCCGCTATGATCGGGACAACTACCATGTCATCGATCTGTACTGCGTCGGCTTTGACCTGCACCTCATACTCTTCCTTATTATCGGGATTTTTTATCCTGTGACCCCTTATTACAAGCCTGTGCGTATTGATTCCGTAGGGCGTACAGGTCGTAAGCGTCACAAGATCTCTTCCCCTCTGTATAGCAAGGTGCTGAGATTCGTGCGGAAGAATAATTAGAATTTTTTCGACCTCATAAGTGTAGACCTCATTGAGGACGGTTATCGTGAACAGATCACCCTCGGTGATCTTATCAAGATCGGAAAAAAGTGTAGCAGACGGCAGACCTCTGTGAGCTGAAATGACGCCGTTCGTATCAAGACCGCCAACGGGAAAAGTCGAACCCTGCATATGACCTACCGCTTCATTGAGTACGTCCTCACCTGTGCCGTGATATATCGGAAGTTTAACATCAATGCTCTGGATAGTAACATAGCCCATAACTCCCGTGCCTGTGATATCGAGGGTATCCTCGTAGCCCTTGACCTGCTCGTACTGCTCAAATGGTGCCTGCAAAGCTGCAAGCTCACGGTTATACGCTCTTGCCTGCTCAAGCATTTTTTTCTGCTCTTCTTCACCAAGAGTGTTTACCTTCTTAACGTAATCAGAGATCACCCTTGCCTGCTTTGACTGAATATACCAGTTGCTGACTATAGGATACAGCATCACGGAGAGCCCCACCAGAAACATTATGATAAGTAATACTGTTGATATCTTACCCTTTTTCTTTCTCATGAGACCCTCCCTGATGCCCGACGGCGGCAAGGCCGTCGGGTCGGGTATAGCCGTTAGATTAGGTTAAAATTAGTCTTCCTTCTTAGCTCTCTTCTTAGCAACAAGGATAACGCCCGATGTCAGAACAGCAGCGCCGCCGACACCGAAGAATATCTTAGTACCGATTCCGCCTGTCTCAGGAAGGTTGATACCCTCTTCGTTTCCGATAGTACCCTCGAAAGTATAGTTGCTTGCGTTATAATCAATATCAAAATCAAAATTTACAACTGTGGGGAATGAACCTGTTTCCCAAGCTGTTCTAGCATTGTCGGTATAGTTATTGTCCCAATCCCATGTGCCGTCAGTATTAAGTGTATCTTCCGCAACTGCGATAGTGAAGGATACAGGATCTGTCAGCTTAACGTAGCCCTCGGGAGCAACAACCTCGACCAGCTTATACTCACCGCTGTCAAGACCCTTGAGAACGAGGTCATCAGTCAGTTCAAATCTATAATTACTGGTTTCATCGAGAGCCTCTACATTCTGTATCGGTTGTGTAGCCCATACAACTTTTCCGGTTTCTGTATCAACTGTTCCGGGAATATTCTGTGAATCAAGCAGTACAAACTGTGCACCTGGAAGCTTTTCATCTGTGTTTTTAGCATTTACCTTATCAACATCAACGCTGTATGTAAATACTGCTACACCGTCCTTGTTTGTATCTTCAGTATCATCATGATCATCATGATCATCGATTCCATCTCCCTTATACTCGGTATCGGTTGAATACTTGAGGTAAACCTCGTTGGTGTTACCATTGAGAGTTGTGTCAGCATCATCATCAAGAATTGCACTGTATGTAACAACTACCTTTGAAGATGCGTTGATCGTAGGAACAGCAGCCTTGATATCATTGAACTTGATAGAGATCGTGGTTTCACGATCTGTCTCACCTGTTGCAGGTATTACAGTAGGTGTATACTTAGAGCTGTCAATAGCAATACCGTCAACTGTTACAGTGATACCTGTAGGAGTCTTGAAGCCCTTGCCAAGGCGGTCAATGAACTCATAGTAGTAGTGTTTGTAGTTATCAATGTTTGCAGGCATAGTACCTACTACCTCGAAAGGAACGTTATCACCGATGCTGTAGTCAGCACAGTCATTGAATTTCTCTGCATAAAGATCGTCGTCTATTACGCTTCCGACATCAACGTCTCTGTCGTCCTCTTTTACCTTCTTCTCAACCTTGGGCTTACCAGCCTTAGGTGTAACTGTCAGGGTCTCGCCCTCAGCTATTTTAAGGATATCGCCTGTGACATCATCATCGAAATCAAGTTCCTCAACATATACATAACCGGTCTGGAATGGTGTACCATCCGCTTCAATATCACTGCCCGAAGCCTCTTTAAGGATACCATCTCCCTTAATCAGCTCTACAGCACGCGCAGCATCTAATTTGCTGAAAGCTTCAAGGGCATTAGCAACATTCCTTTCCTTACCCTCTGAATCGTCAAGTTCGAGAGCATCATAAAATGCATCTTCATTTACGGCTTCACCAAGTGCAAGGTCAGCATCGGGCATGATAAGCTGCTGGCCTCTAACGGTCTGAACATTACCTACAAAGATCTGATAGCCCTTGTACTCGTGGGTATCGTCCTGACTGCAGGAAATAAGTGTATTTCCTACCTCTGCCGATGCAGTAAATACTGCTGTTGAAATGCTCATTGAGATTGCCATTGTGAGGGCTGCTACGCCTGCGATAATTCTTCTTGTTTTTTTCATGTTATAAACACTCCTTAAAAATCTTTTGGGGTTGATTTACTTTATCAAAGCGTTCAGGAGGCTCTCCTACGCTTTTTAATGTGAATGAACAGTGCTGAGGTCATCATAAGACCTGCACCTGTAATGTAGTAGAGCCATACGCCCTCGCCGCCCGTTTCGGGAAGCTCAAAGCCTGTCTGCTCTGTTTTCTGATTGAGGACTGTGACTGATTTTTCACCGTCCTGAGTCAGAGTGAAGCCGTTGTCGGAGTAATTGATCGGAACATAGCCGTTGCCCGAGGCCTCCTCAACGTAGTAGTAGATTTCGTGACCGTTATCGTCATTCAGCGGCAGGTTCTTGACCTCTCCCGACCACTTGCCTGCGGTCTTCACCATAGTAAGAGTCCTTTCGATGTAAGGATCATCCCCGTTTTCGGGGAGAGTTACTGTGGCAGGGTCGTAGGTTTCATTGGAAGTGGTTTCAGTCGAACCGGTCTGAGGAATATCGTTTGAAACTGCAACTGTATTTCCAGAACTGTCGGTCACAGAGAACAGATAATCGTTAGATGTTGGCAGATCCCAATTCCAGTTTGAAGCAGTTGATTGCTGATCTAAGCCAAGCGAATACCGAATATTGACATCAAGTACATTTTCAGTCGGTGCATCGGCAGCGATCGGAATATTGATATATACACCCGGTCTTGATACATCGTTCTTACCGTAGGTTCCGGCATTCTTAATGTCGGTTCCATTTAGGTTGATTATCTGAACATGCTCATAATCATACGATCTTCCGTTTATATACAGTGTATATGTTTTTCCGGGTTCTACAGCAAAATATTTAGTATAATTGAAAGGATAATCCCCTCCAACCTGCGTATCACTAATATTATTACCGCCATGGAAGTTCAATACAACATAATTTGATGGCTTATTCTTCGTCGCATAATCGCTGGTTTCCTGCGGAACCTTAGTGGTATAGCCCTTGACAGTGAACTCCAGCGAGGACACATTTGCTTCGCCTCCAAGCCACTGCTTGTCGATCTTCAGCGAACCTCTCGGAATATTGTCCTTGAAGTTTGTAAGCTCAAATGTGCCATCTCTGAGACCCGTTGCCTCGTAGCTTGCATAGTAGCCGTCTACAGTCTGCTCTGTGATGTAGTAGTACTTCAGGCTGTCAAGCGTTGAGGTATCGAAATCTGCGTGCCAGTTGTTAGCAGCATTGAGCGTTACGGTCTGTACCTTGGTGGCAGTTGCTTCATCGAACTGAGGCGAGGTGACTATACCGGGATCAGACATAAGCTCCGCAGAGGTCAGATTAGCATGAGCAACTGTAACATGGAATGTAGTATCACCTGTTATAGGTTCTATTGACCTGAACGCAGGAATATACCAATTTCCTGAGGTCTGAACTCTCAATGTATCTCTGTCCCACGACAGCACACCCTGTTCATTGGTGTATTCTCCCAAAGTGAACATGAAGTAATCATTGTTCCTGACATTAAACTCATATACATAAGGTACCTCAACATCCTCATCAGGATAGTAGTTATGATACTTATGAGTTATTATTACCGTAACCTTCGGAACATTTGCCGGGAGCTTTGTCTCACTCGACTGCCAAAGGTCTACCTTTACCTCAGCAGGTCTGTTGGAAGCCGTATCACCGTACCAGCTCTTCTGAACATCAAGCTCCATCTTCTTGTTGGCAAACTCTATCCTTGCCAGTGATGCAAGCCTTTCAAGCGTAATGCTCTTCGGGATAAGACCCTTTTCCTGAGCGTCCTGCAGAACATTAAGCGGTTCAGCAGTTGTGTCCTGATCTGCCTCGTAGAAGTAGTAGTTTGCCTGCTCGTCAGTAAGGTAATATCCGTCAGGTGAGTCTATCTCCTGCATAAGATAGATGTACTTGGGTCTGTTTCCTGTGGTCTTTTCGTAAACAAGACTTCCGTCCTGCTCGGTCTGGAAGCTCGGTATACCGAACCTTATTCCGTCGACTTCATTAGTGAAGGTACCGTTCTCATTCGTTGTGAATACGAACGCATCCTGCTGACCCCAGGTAGCAATTATAGCTGCTCTTGCTGTACTTCCGTCAACAGTAGCATTTACTGCTCTTGCACCTGTCAGGTTTTCCCAGCCGTTAGCCACGCTGTATCTCTTGATGATAAACTTTGCATCTGCAAGTGATATCAGCCAGTTATCAGCATCGTACTTTCTGAAATCGAAGTGATTATAATTATAGGTAAATGCGCTTCCTTCCATCGCCTTGTTGTAGTCGTATTCCTTATTTGCATTATCGGAAACGCTCTCTCCGTCGATGGTCGCATTATTCTTGATCATCAGACTTGTATTATCTGTAACTCCCTCATAAAGGTCATAGGAGTATGTGTATTTCAGTCTGATATAGGTCTTATCGGGCACTACAACCGAGAAGCTGTAGACATCGCCCTTCAGTGAATTGTTCTGAACAACAGGTCTTGTTTCCTTAACAGGCTGAGAGAATGAGTACATAGACGTATCAAGCGGAGTTTCAACCTCTTGTCCCTCAGTGTCATAGGTCACTGTATAGACGCCTATGGAGTTTGCGGAAATATCGCTGAATTTCAGCGGGCACTGAGCGTAGCTGTCGCCGCTGCCGTTGATTATATCAGAGATATTCAGCTTATCCGAGCCCTCTATAAGGTCCTTGCTGTACTTGTTTATGTCAAGCACATATTCAAGGTTTCTGTTTCTCAGATAGGATACGCCTGTGCTTGTCTGCTGCTCTGTAACAAGCGGACTTACAAGCTGCTTGTCGAGCATAGACTTATTGTCATGAACAATAACAGGCTGAGTATCAAAGCCGTCACCGACCTCTGCTTTGTTTGTAAACCTTGCAGAGCCGATGCTCTCATTATCTTTATCGCTGATTGCTGCACTCATATCAGCAGGAGAAACCTTCAGTACATATGTTACCTGTATCTCCTGACCCTCGTGAACAGCACCCGGGATATAAACCTTCAGTTTCTGACCGTTGACCTCATATCGGATTTCCTTTGAGGTCTCTGAATCCGTCATTGTGCCCTCTGCAATAGTCTGACCCCAGACACCCTTGTTAGGAAGGCTGTACTCGATCTTGCTGAGAGACATTCCCTCAGGCATCGTATCAGTTGCTGTGATGAAGTCACCTGCTGTGAAGTTCTGATTATTGTTTATCTGCAGATAGTAGGTAAACAGATAATTGTCGTCAGCGTCCTTGGGGAGCTCGTCGAGGTTATATTCTGTCGGAGCATTCTCATCAGTATTCTGACCCTTGGTCTTATCATACTTGGTTACTGTAGGCTTTTTGATGTAGTCCTTTTGTTTCTTGGTTGTATTGCCGTTAAATCCGGCAGTATTCTCATAGCTGAGCTTATCATCGAGCTGCATTTCAGGTTTATTCAAATTGTTAAGCCCTGCAGCTGTTGTATTGTACTCTACTCTGAGATTAATAGCAGAATATACAAGAGCATATTCCTCGCTGTCCTCAGCCAGATCTTCACGTGCCTTAATAATAAAGCCTGTTGCCTTTTCATCAGTTCCCGAGGTTTTCTCTACTGTAAAGTACTTCCCGGGATCTGTGATAGTCTTGTATGCATTGTCATCATACTCGTTATCGTCCTTAGTGATGTACTTGAACGTAAAGCTGTTGATATCAAGCTGATCGGCAGTCATATAATGCTCAAGACCCTCAGGTGTGAAAGCAGTATCCGAAACCGTAGAGCTCTGTGAAAGCTCGTCTGTGACAGGATACTCCAGGAACCCACCCTCGTAAGTGTTAGCTTGTATCCTCCAGCGAAGCTCTGCTGTTCCGTTAGCGGAAGCCTCACCATTCTTAACAAAATCTTTATTCAGATAGTTCCTTATATTTTCCCATTGACTGGCCGTCTTGCTTGTACCGTCATAAGTTACTGTATTATCTACAGAACCGCTCGTTGTACGTCCGGTCTTTGAAGTGTAAACGAACTTATATGACTTAGATGTACTTCCCTCAGGGAATCTGTATACTCCGCCAGCGGCATTTACTGCTGCCAGATCTTCTGGTGTGGAAACTACATTTTCGTCATTATCATAAACTGTAAAGCTTGTGATCTTATTCTTGCCGAAATCAGTATCTTCAACTACCTTAACAGTATTTGAACCATCCGTTCCCTTATAAGTACTCAGATCCAGACCATTATTATTGTAAATAGTAAATGTCCAGGTTGCTGTGTTAGCCTTCTCATTGACCGAGCCCGTCTTCTCCGAAAGGTCTGTAGGCTTCTCAATAGTCTTGTCAGTACCTACGGGGTGATCGCGCCACTTATCCCACTCTGCCGAGTTTCTGAGACCTAAGCCCTCAAGCAGTCTGATATCGCCGTTCTTTGGCTTTATCGTGTAGGTTATAACATACTCGTTAGCTGTGGTGTCCTCATTGATATAGAAGGTAGTATCCAGTGTGCTTGTATCATGAGTCTGATAATACAGAAGCCCGCTGGTTCCATTATCCGGATCAAGTTCAGCTGCCGATAAAACTTCCTTACCGTTTGAAACAGTAACATCAAAGTCATCTATCGACAAATCATGCCTTTTAAGATTCGAGAACGTAAGCTTATCAGTTACCGAAGAGTGACCGATCGGGCTTCCGTACTCGTTTACAAGCCTGATCGTATATACAATAGCACCGTCAGAAGTGAGAGCGTAGCTCTTTTCAGCCTCAAACTCCTGAGGAATATGTACCTTGTCGCTGTCCTCAGAGAGAACTGTCTTTGAATTTTCAAGCTTGATATCGTTTGTAAAGGTCTCGCCCTTGTCACCGTCTTCAGCAAGCCGCTGTACATAAGTGATCGTATAGCTGGTCGAGTTATATTTTACTCCGTCTGTTTTCGGGAAGCTGAGTGAGCTTCCGTTTGCTGTCAGACCTGTTACCGTGCTGCCGCTTGCATCTGTGATAACGGCATTTGCGAAATCGATCTGATCAACGCTGCTCTTTTCATCAGCTTTCAGAGTATCATTAAGCGTAAGTCCGCTGAGATCCTGACCTCTGCTGTTATTTACCTTAACTGTCCATGTGATAGTCTTGGCTGTATTATTATAAGAACCGCTCTTGTCTACCGAAGGCTTAGGAACCGAACCTGTCATTGTATCCTGGTCGGTGTAGCCGCCTGTAGGTCTTTTAAGACCTGTCCAGTTAGTCATCGTGGTACCGTAGTCATCTTCTGTAACCTCGGTATCATACTCAATTAAGAACTCCTTGATAGGCTGTGTGTTCCACACCTGTTTCTGCCCTGTCTGCTCATTTACAACAGTGGAGGTCTCCATATCAATTTCAAAGCCGTTTCCCGTATTGAAATAACTAACTCCGTACTTCAAAGGCTCCTCGCCGCCGGTCGTACCGGGAGTTCCCTGCTGGCTGTCATCTGTATTGGAGCCCGGAACTACTTTTAAGGTAAAGCTGTCATCGATAGTACTTCTCGGCAGCTGAACATCTCCGTCCTTGAAGAAGTCCTCAACAATAATCTTACCGTTCTGCCACCAGCCGTTATCCTTATAAATGGTGATCTTCCAGTGCATCTTATTTGAAGCTGCATCATAAACACCAGTGTACTTAGCGATATCAGCTTTCAGGTTTACCTGAATAGGCGCTGCATCTTCTGCGTTTTTTCCTCCGTTCGCAGGAGTAGAAACATTTACCTTATTATTACCGCTTACTATAGTAAGCTTGTTTGTATCAACCGCATTGCCGTCTTCATCAAGAAACTCACTGTCAACTGCCACAGGGCATTTGATAACGTACTCAAAGCCGTCCTTGAAGGAATTCTCACCGGGCTTTGAAAGCGTACCTGCAAGCTCCTGTCCCGAAGCCGTATCCTTGATCTCCGTTACCGTGAACTGAGTTCCGTCAGTAACCTTTTCAAGCTTTCTTGAACCGCCCTCTCCGACAACTACCTTATAAACATCGTAGGTCTTGCCCTCGGCAAGGTCAAAATGAACATTGTCACTTGTCAGAGTATCGAGCACATCGACCTCGCTCGCATCGATTCCTCCGTCAGACTTAACTGTAATATTAAAGGAAGAACCAAGGCTTCGTCTTGACTGCATCGACTCGCCCTCTGTACCGTAGAAGAAGTCGTTGTTATAATCCTTCTGTACCGACAGGTCAGCAGGGTGTGCTGCTCTGTGAATAGGCATCAGTACCTCGTCACCGACGATAGTAAAGGTCTTGTCCTCATCAGACTTCTGCTCGTTCCATACCCACGCCTTGAAGATGTAGCCTCCTGAAAGTGCGGAATTCGGGTTATCCGTAAAATATGATTTGGTCAGATCAAACTTGATCGTTACATCACCTGTAGTAACATCCATATAGTAGGTACCGATCTCCTGACCGAGATACCTGCTGTCATTACATGTGACAGGACCCTCAAGGCTCACATCCTGCTGTCTGGTTATCGTCTGATCCTCCAGACCAAGATTGAACTTTATGCTGTCCGCATGATTAGGCAGGTCTTTAACCGTTTCAGCCGTAAGGAAGAAGTCGATATTTACATCTACAGTATACTTGGTCTGTCCGCCCTCGGGTTTGCTCACGCTTGAGGACATATCACCCGTTACACCCGTTACACCCGTCACACCTGGATCAGGAACATATTTGATGACCAGCGGCTCTCCTGTGGAGTCTGCACCGGCAGTCTGCTCCGTATCAGGGGTAGTAGTGCTAATAGCAGGCTGTATCAGACTGCCATACACCGTAAACAACATAGCGATCGCCAGCAGCAGCGCCAGCCAGACTCGCAGCCGTTTCCTGTCAGGCCCCCTCAGAGCCGTAGAAAATGATTTATTATTCTTATACATGATCTACCTCCTCGCGGAATAGAGTTTTAAGCTTACATTATCTTGATACTGTCAAGTGGCCAGATACACCAGATAACCTTTCCGATTATCATTTCCTCAACGATACAGCCTATCTCCTTGGTTCGGCTGTCTATCGACTCGGAGCGGTGATCACCCATAACGAAATACCTGTTATCAGGCACCTGATAAGGAAGCTCGATATCGCAGGTACCGTATGAAAGACTGTCCACATAGGGCTCATCAAGCTTTTCACCGTTGACGTAAACGCTGCCGTCAGTCTTGATGTCTATAACATCGCCTGCAACGCCTATTACCCTTTTGAGCAGTATCTTATTATTATGGTAGAAAGCTATTATATCGCCCTTTTCAAATCCGCCTATTCTTCGGCAGACTACCAGCTCATCATTATGGAGCGTAGGCGTCATACTGACACCCGTTACTCTAAGAGCAGGCAAAAACAGCATCGACACAAGCACTGCAACAGCCGCAACAACTATCAGCGAAGCTACAGTATTATAAAGGAGCTTCAGAAATCTCTTCCTGCCCCTTACACGTTCAAGCTCTGCCCCCAGCGCCTCAGCCGTCGGAACTGCTCTGCTCTTCTCGTTCATCGCTCTGTTCCTCCGCACTTTCAGGCTCTGTCTCGGGCTCTTCTGCCTCGGGCAGCTCGCCGTACTTGTCCATATACAGCCTTTTTACCATTTCATTAGTCTGCATCAGCGCAGAATCCTTCATTCCTGACAGCTCTGTGCGGAGCTCTTCATTCTCCTGCAGAGCCTTATCCAACTGCCTTCTGAGTTCATACATTATCTCAAGCAGCTCTGCTCTGCCAAGCTTTTTCAGCTCCTTGTCTGTCATTTCAACGCCTCCATACAGACCTAAAATAATATCAGTATTATAACACATTTTTAATAATTTGTCAATTGGTATTTTGGAATATTTTTCCTTTAATTGATCCGCTTTCAATATATTATTATATTTATCAATTGAAGATATTGTACAAATCACCAATGGAATAATTAGTCACTTTTAACAAGCTAAACGTTTTCTGAAATTCAGTATACGACAAATTTTTGATATTCCCGAATATCTCATAATTATTATCGGAACGTTACAATTATCAAAATTTACAATTTATTAACATTTCAAGCATTTCTGCTTTACAGCAGGCATAATTACTTGACAAATCGGTTATTTTGTTAAAATCTGACACGTTTTCACCCTATCTTATGTTTAATGTGACGAAAAAGTGTTATATGTATTGACAATTTCGTTTCGGAGTGCTATACTGCAAGTGTACTAGTACAGATAGTACACATAATACAAGTGTACAAAACAGAGAAAAATAAAAGAACAGAGACAACAAAACGGAACAACAGACCATTAGAAGGAGGTACCTATTTGATAACTATTGATGTTATGGGCAGAACACCTATCTACGAGCAGATCTGCCAGAGCATCTGCCGTGAGATATCGCTGGGAGCTTACAAAGAGGGCGACAGGATACCTGCCGCAAGAGCTCTTGCCAAGGAGCTTGGGCTGAATCCTAATACGGTTGCCAAGGCATACGGTATTTTAGAACGTGACGGCATAATCTATTCTGTAGCGGGGAGGGGCTGCTTTGTGGCTAAACATAAAGACGAGGTCGCAGATAGACAGACAGCAGAATTCAGCGAACTGGTAGGGCGACTTCTTGAATCAGGGATCAAGGCTGAAAGGCTGAAAGAAATCATTGATAATAAGGCAGAGGAAAGGGGGCGCACCTGATGATCGAAATAAAAAATGTTTCTATGGTTTTCAAGGGTAAGAACGGAGAGTTCAAAGCGCTCGACAATATCAGCCTTGATATTCCCGACGGCTCGGCTTACGGGTTCTTAGGCTCAAACGGCGCAGGAAAGTCAACACTTATGCGTATGATGACGGGCATATACCCTGTAAATGAGGGCTCTATAAAGATAGACGGCGAGGACGTTTTTGATAACCCCGAGGCTAAAAAGAACATTTTCTTTGTAAATGACGAAACAGTTCAGTACACGGGCTACACTCTTGACGGGCTGAAGGACTACTACAAGGTTTACTACCCCGACTTTTCAGAGGCTACCTATGTGCGTATCTTGGAAAAGCTCAAGCTCCCGATAGACAAAAGGCTCTCGGAGTTTTCAAAGGGTATGAAAAGGCAGGCTATGGTGCTGATAGGTCTTGCTTGCAGGACAAAGTACCTTATGCTCGATGAAGCCTTTGACGGACTTGACCCTGCTATGAGACACTATGTTAAAAACATCATCACCGATGAGATAATCGACAGGAACGCAACGCTTATAGTTTCCTCGCACAATATTGCCGAGATCAGCGAGATCTGCGACAGGGCTATGCTTATTCATCAGGGCAAGCTTATCTTCGCAAATGATATTGACGAAATCAAAAGCGGCTTCTCAAAAATTCAGCTTGTCAGAAAGAACAGACCTGTTTCTCCCGAGGAGCTTGAAAACTGCGGTCTGAGAGTTGTGAAGTACGATATTACGGGAAGTGTCGTTCAGGCTGTAGTTAAGAGCGATGATGACCTCAGTCAGGCTATCGAAGGTCTTGGCTGCGATGTCTGCGATATGATAGGACTGACACTCGAAGAGATTTTTATTTACGAAATGGAGGCGAGAGGATATGCTACGGACGAACTTGTCTGATCTTCACAGGCTTGCCAAGGGCGAGCTTATGCGAATGAAAAAGCTGTTTATAATAAACATGATAATCCTTGCGGCTTCTGCATTCTTCACTGTAGTCGGTACTGCAGCGGATAACGGTATAGCTCTGGTCGGGATATTCTTTCTCTGCTTTATGATAGTAACGGTCATTCCTGCGATCGCTCTGCTTTTCAGAGATATGACCGACAAAAGAGTCTGCGATGTTATGCACTCTCTGCCGATGACCGCATCTCAGAGATTCTGGTCTAAGATATGGGCTCTGTGCGAGTACCACATTATCCCGACACTGGTCGTTAGTTTTGCCGAGCTGTTTATCCTGCAGGCCAGATTCGGAAATGACGAAGTATATCAGGGCATTATTTCCAGCAATTTTGATGAAATGATGAGGTTTTACCTTATCGGTGTTACCTGCCTGTTCTTCACAGCTGCGGTAACGCTGCTCTGCCAGATGTGCTTCGGAACTATAGCCGAAACTCTGTATATGTCGCTGATTGCGCTTACAGCATTCTCGGTATTCCCGATGCTGATATACAGCAATATCACAATGGCAGCAGGCTTTGAGCAAATGTACAACAATGTCCCGATGTTCTTCTGTCTGTGGACCTTCACCGCAGTGGCAGGTGCTGACGGCAAAGTGTTCTCGTTCATAGCAGGACAGGAACACACCTTCCCTGCATGGCCTGTGCTGATAGTGAATGTGCTTATCTCAGTCGGAGTTATCTATCTGTGCAGCAGGCTCTATAAAAAGAGAACTGCCGAAACAGTCGGCAACCCGATAGCTTTCAGGCTCTTCTTAGAGATACTTTCGGTCATCTCGGTATTTGTTATGTTCAACTTCCTCGATATGGCTGACAGGATAGTTGCAGTCGGCGGATCGCTTGTTGTGTTCATGGTGGTACACATTATCCTTGCAAGAGGAAAGAACCTGAAGCTTGTCTTTGCAGGACGTTTGCTTGAATTTGCAGGAATAATCGCAGCAGTTCTCATCGTAAATGTAATCTGTCTGAAGACAGGCGGCTTCGGGCTTGCATTCTCCGAGCCCAAGGGCGAGCTTGAGCATTGCAACATAGAATTATATTTCTATGAAGCTAACCGCTTTGACGAGGGAGAGTATCAGCCGCTTTACCTTGAAGATGCTGACAAAGATAAGGTCATGGAGATCACAAGGATAATCCACAGCCATTTCAAGGCGGCCGACAGAAGCAACACCACATGGAGAAATTATTACAGAAATGATCGTTTGAATATCGAGGTCAACGAGAGGAAGGAATTCAAAAAGGCAGACCTCTACGATCCCGCTGATAAATACTACTGGGACATTGTTTTCGATCAGAATATGTGCTATGACTGCGACACCGAGACCCTTTATCAGGAGCTTCTCGATGCAGGCATGAAGCCCGAAAACAACAACGGCAGCGAATACGCAGACGAGTATGTATACTATCGGTTCTGATACCGAAAAAAGAGGACTATGTGAATAGTCCTCTTTTTTGTACAGTTATTTTCCTAACCTCTGCTTTATCTCCTCGGTATTTATGCCGAACTGCTCGAGGATATGGCTCGCATAGCCTGTCATGGCAGGCACTCCCCTCTCGATCTTGTATAGGCGCCTGCCTGTGGCTTCATCGACAGTAACTACAAGACTGTCTATCTTTGAGGCTATTTCGGGCTCTGCATTGATGTCGTCTATCAGCTCCGCAAGGTCAACTATGTGGGTAGCAAGTATGCCCCTTACACCTATCATGCAGAAGATCTTCAAAAGCTCCTTCGAGACCTCTATGCACTCGCTCGGAGTGGTGCTCTGTATGCTCTCATTCATAAGCAGGATACTCTGCGGTGTGATAGTGTCACTTATAGTCTTGAACTCCTTTATCTCGGTTGTGAACTTGCTGGCATCTATGCCTGTCTGCTCCTCCTTCGGGAAGTGAGTGTAGATAAAGTCGGTCAGTGAAAGCTCACAGCTCTCGCACGGAACATAAAGCCCCGTCTGGGCAAGTATCTGCGCTATGCCTATAGCACGGACAAAGGTGGTCTTGCCGCCGTTGTTCGCACCTGTGAGGATAAACATTCTCGAACGTTCATCAAAGCTTATGTCATTAGTTACGACCGTCTTTTTCTCCTTTGCTTTCAGGTTCCACAGCCTGCACTCGGAGAAGTAGATCATATCATAAAGCCCCGTCATAACTGCCTTGCGCTCGCTGTCGGGAGCAAACTTAGGTCTGCACATATTAAGCCCCGAGCTTTTTGCAAGCTCTATCAGGTTCACTGCCCCGAGGTAAAACTCCAGCTGATAATTGATGCTGTACATATCACGGAAGCCAATCTTCTGATACTGCCTGAGGACATCATCTATCATATCAACGTACTTTTCCGTCAGGTACGAAAGCTCCTTGAAAAGGCTCTCATCAACAGTGTTGACAATACGGTCTTTAGTTACCTCGCTTGCAAGAAAGCGCTGGTGCAGCTCCTTTACCTGATGACTTCCAAAGTAAGCCCCGTGATAGATTATTCTGTCAAAAATAGAGGGCTTCAGCACATAGGGCTCGTGAGACTGCTCAATTATTCCCGCCGAGACAGGTATCATACGCTCATCAAGGTTTACTGCAACGGTCACGCTCTTTATACCCTTTTTGAGTGCCTCTTTAAGCTCGGCAAGCTCCTCCTTCAGCTTTATGTAGTGCTTGTCATTATACTGCTCCTCAAAGAACTGAAACATTCGGTTTACACCCAGAGAATGAAGCTTGTCCCTGTTCTTCTCATAGAAGCTGTGCATTATCTCCAGACACTCGACATAGCCGTCAAAGGCTGTTATGCCGTCATCAAGCTTTTCAAACGAATCAGGCTCGTTGAGGTCATAAATGTTCTTGCGGTCGCTTTCTACCATAATGTCGATTATCTTCTTGACAGTCGGTGCAAGCTTCGGCACTGCTATGAAGTCATCAAGTATATCCAGCCTGAAATTGATGACCTCGATATCGTCACAAAGCTCGGTAAACAGGTTTACGGTATAATGATTATTATACGGGCTTATAAGTGATGCCAGCTTTTCAAGTTCGAGATTTCTTATATATCCCTGCGGCAGATCATAAAGCCTTGCCCGTCTTTTTTTGAGCCTGTCCTTTTTCTCCTGCGATGGGTAGAGCAGATCAACTTCAAAATCTATATTAAGGTTTTCTTCGTGCTTCATAAGCTCAGCTCCCTTGTTTTCTTACCTTTTATATTAGCATATCCCACTGTCATTGTCAACAATCAAAGAACAGGAGTTGCCAAAAATAGAGTAAAAAATACACAAAAATAGAAAAGTCTGTTGACAAAGGTTCACTGCTGTAGTATAATATGTTTGTAAAAACCTTATCAAGAGTGGTGGAGGAAACAGGTCCGATGAAGCCCGACAACCTGACCGAGGGTATCCGAGGTTAAGGTGCCAGATCCTGCGGTTTTGATCCGAAAGATGAGGAAAAAGAGATTTTTTGTCAGGCGTTTCGGGTTTTCGAGCGCTTTTTTATTTTTTCTCAGGTTTTAGAAACAGAAAGGAAGAGAAATATGTCAAGAACACTTTTTACGTCAGAGTCCGTTACAGAAGGACATCCCGATAAGATCTGCGACAAGATCTCAGATGCTGTGCTTGATGCACTGCTGGCTGAGGACCCCCTCTCGAGAGTTGCCTGCGAGACCGTAACAACTACAGGTCTTGTAATGTGCATGGGAGAGATAAGCACAAAGGCTAATGTGGATATACCTCAGATAGTGCGTGATACTGTTATTGAGATAGGCTACGACAAGGGCGAATACGGCATTGACGGCAACACCTGCGCCGTAATGGTAACTATGGACAAGCAGTCGCCCGACATTGCTATGGGCGTTGACAATGCACTTGAGGGCAGAGAGGAAAATGCGTTCGATATAGGTGCAGGAGATCAGGGTATTATGTTCGGCTATGCCTGCAATGAGACACCCGAGCTTATGCCTATGCCGATATCACTTGCTCACAAGCTTGCTAAGAAGCTTACCGAGGTCAGAAAAAACGGCACACTGCCCTATCTCAGACCTGACGGAAAAACTCAGGTAACTGTTGAGTACATCGACGGCAAGCCTGCAAGAGTAGATGCTGTAGTAGTTTCCTCACAGCATGATGCAGAGGTAACTCTTGAGCAGATAAGAGAGGACATAATCGAAAAGGTAATAAAGGCTGTTATCCCCGCAGAGCTTCTTGACGGAGATACCACATACTTTATCAATCCTACGGGCAGATTTGTTGTCGGCGGACCAATGGGCGACAGCGGACTGACAGGCAGAAAGATAATCGTTGACACCTATGGCGGATATTCACGTCACGGCGGCGGAGCTTTCTCGGGAAAGGACCCGACAAAGGTAGACCGTTCTGCTACTTATGCCGCAAGATATGTGGCTAAGAACATCGTAGCAGCAGGCCTTGCCGACAAGTGCGAGGTAGAGTTCGCTTATGCGATAGGCGTTGCAAACCCTGTATCCATAATGGTCGATACGTTCGGCACAGGAAAGGTCGCTGACGACAAGCTCGCTGAGGCTGTAAACAAGGTGTTCGACCTTCGCCCCTCGGCAATAATCGAGTATCTTGATCTCAGAAAGCCGCAGTACAAGCAGCTTGCAGCCTATGGTCACATAGGCCGTGAGGACCTCGGAGTTTCGTGGGAGAAGACCGATAAGGTCGAGGCACTCCTTGAAGCAGTAAAGTAAGATAAGACACTGAGAGCACCGAAAAAATCGGTGCTCTCAGTCTGTCGATAAACTCAAAATAGTGCAGATTTTGCCTCGTCAGGTCTGTACATTCGTACAGACAGACTCGGCTGGAGTGAGGGGAGATGGGGCTTCGCCCCATTTGCCCCACTGGGGCTATCGCCCCAGACCCCTTTTAAAAGAACTTTTGCGACAAGCAGAGAGCACCGAAATAATTCGGTGCTCTTCTTATATTTAAAGACTTCTTAATAACTTTTCTGGTATAATCATTTCAGCAAAGGAGAAATCCTACGAAGGGAAGGCTTAAAATGAAAAAGATTATACGCATTATCTGCATTACGGGAGCTGTGCTCTCGGCACTGGTTTTCAGCGGCTGCTATTCGTCAAGCTACTCGGCTGTTGCGCTTGTACATTCGAGCACTTCACATGAGGGCTATATGAACTTCTACAAATTTAACGGCACAATGGTTTTCAAACTTGATGCCGATGACGGCAAGGTAAAGTGCAGCGGAAAGCTTGATAAGGGAAAAGCCGCTGTCTACTATGACTATGAGGGCGAAAAGAAAAAGCTTTGTGAGCTTGATTCTGGAGATACTCTCTCCGATAAGCTTGATGTACCGAAGGACAGCTCGGTGTATATCATAGTTGAGACATACTCTCAGTGCGAAAGCGGAGAGCTGACATTCAAGACCTGACAGCAAAGCCGTATCGGAATTATCCGATACGGCTTTTTACAAACAATAAACAATGGTATAATTCAGCGTCTGCCGCCCTTGATAACAGGTGACAGCGGCTTGTAAATAAGCATTACTATCAGTGCGCAAAGAACGCCCTTGATAAACGTAAACGGCTGATTAAAAATACAAAGTGCTGCAAAGGTATTCTTAACGCTCGGCATGATTTCCCTGTATGCTGCAAGGATAGCCTGCTCGCCGCCGTATGCCTTGAAGTAAATCGGGTATACGATAAAATAGTTAAGCGGAAGTGTTATCAGCGAGAATGCCAGCACTCCGAAGATAACTGCTATTCCTGCGCCCTTTTTGGTGCGCTTTCTCCGATAGATAAGGCTTGAGGTCAGCACCAGCACTGCACTGGTCACAAAGTCAAAGATGTTGCCTATTCCCATAGTTGTGCCGAAGCCCTTTACAAGAAGCTGGATAAGGTTCTTGATAAGGCACACTATAACTCCCGGAACAGGTCCGAGCGAAAAGCCTGCAAGCATTGAAATTACATTCGAGAAGTCAAGCTTTATAAATCCCGGCATAAGCGGAACATTAAAATCAAGATAGTAAATGACGGTCGCAACTGCGCTCATCATTCCGGTCATTACGATAGTTCTGGTTGAAAAGGTGCTTTTGTTCAAAGCCACATTCTGTGATGTCATTGTTCATTCCTCCAATAATAATTGATTTTTGCGTATTATTAGGAGAAACAGCGGAAAATGAAAAAGCCCCCGAACGTATCGGGGGCTGTGATCCAAAATTGAACCGTCGTTTCTTCCATCCGGACTTTTACCGTCGGTTTCGGAATTTCACCGAATCAGCGCTCTTTCAAGCGGTCGAGGACTGTCACCTCCGGTGTGGACTTTCACCACCCCTGAAACTTTTTGTTTATTGTTTGCTTTATAATGTCAGAAAGGTATTCCCTCTCCGTCATCACTGTCTAATTCCGAGAAGTCAAACTCCAGCTTCTCACCGCAGTTAGGGCAGTCAATATAACCCTCAGCGACAACGCCCTCACCGAGCATTATCTCATCACCGCAGTTAGGACATACGCACTGATACATAGGTTCATCGTCAATATCCACGAACTCCCCGTCTTCATCATCGTCCCAGTCGTCGTCCTCGAAGTCATCATCATCGTCTTCGTCAAGATCATAGATCTCATCATAAAGACCGTAGATCTCATCGTCGAGCTCCTCGATAGTATCAACAGCCACATCTACCTCGTCCTGAACGTCCTCGATAGCAGCAGCCATATCCTGCATAAGCTCAGCCATAGCTCTGATAATCTTTCCCTCGTCGGTCTCCTCGCTGAGCTTCAGCCCATCGATAAGCCCTTTAAGGTAAGCTGCTCTGTTAGTAAGCTCCATATCAAAACCTCCTGTCATTAATAGGGGTCATGCACGCTCCATGTACTCACAAGTACGGGTATCAATTCTGATCTTGTCTCCTGTGTTGATGAAAAGCGGAACTCTGATCTCTGCACCTGTCTCAACAGTTGCGGGCTTAGTTGTGTTTGTAGCGGTATCGCCCTTGATACCGGGCTCAGTCTCAGTTACCTCAAGGTCTACAAAGTAAGGAGGCTCAACACCGAATACTGTGCCCTTGTAGGACAGGATCTTACATACCATGTTCTCCTTAACGAACTTGAAGTTATCGGAAAGCTCTGCCTTGTTTACAGGAACAAGCTCATAGCTCTCGGGATCCATGAAGTAGTAAAGGTCTCCGTCATTGTAGGAGTACTCCATATCCTTTCTCTCAACATAAGCAGTCGGGAACTTTGCAGTAGGGTTGTAGGTTTTCTCAACTACGGAGCCCGAGATAACGTTTCTTACCTTCGCTCTTACGAAAGCAGCACCCTTACCCGGCTTAACGTGCTGGAACTCTACGATCTGCATTACGTTTCCGTCTTCCTCAAAAGTCATTCCATTTCTGAAATCGCCTGCAGTTACCATTATTTTATACCTCCAATTATTTTCTTATAACCAAGCATAATTACTTATGGTATTATTTTACCACATATTATTCAACATTTCAAGTGCTTTAACACATTTTTTTCATTCTCACAAAAAGTTTACAGACAGATAAGCTCCTTTGGTGCTTCTGTCATATTGATACATCCGTCCTTTGTGACGATCACAAAATCCTCTATCCTGACACCGAACTTACCCTCAAGATAGATTCCGGGCTCTACGGTCACTACACTGCCCTCGTTAATGATATTGTTGACCGAGGGTGAAGCATAAGGGCTTTCGTGAATTTCCATACCGACACCGTGCCCGAGCGAGTGCCCGAAAAACCTTCCATAGCCCTCATCAGCAATAACCTTTCTTGAAACCGCATCAAGAGCCCTGCCGTCAATGCCTGCTTTTACAGCCTCTATGCCTGCGAGCTGTGCTCTGAGAACTATATCGTAGACCTTTCGCATTTCGTCAGTTGGCTCACCCACGCAGAACGTTCTTGTCATATCGCTGTGCCAGCCGTCAACCACTGCACCGAAATCAAGAAGCACAAAATCGCCGCTCTCGACCCTCTTATCCGAGGGCACGCCGTGCGGAAGCGAAGTATTCGCACCCGAGAGGGCTATAGTATCGAAGGAGAGCGCCTCTGCGCCGTGAGAAAGCATATAATAGTCAAGCTCAAGCTGAATTTCCTTTTCAGTCATGCCGACACGGACAAAGTCCATCATGTAAGCAAGGCCTGCCTCTGCAATGCGCTGAGCCTTTATCATCTTGTCGGTCTCAGCTTCAGTCTTTACTATACGCAGAGAGGATATAAGCTTTGAAAGCGTATTGTCAGATACTATCTTAACATTCAGTTTTTTCATCAAAGCAGCAAGCTGATCTATCGTGCATACAGAGCTGTCGATAAGCAGGCGCTCTGCACCGTGCTTTTCTGTTAGAGCATTTATCTGCTGATAAAGCTTATCCTGTAAGATCACCTCACAGCCCTGAGCAGTCTTTCTTGCCTTCTCGATGTATCTGAAGTCAATGATAAAATAGGCTTTCTCCTTAAACACAAGAAGCGTTCCTGCGCTGGACTTCATTCCTGTGAAATAGCGCCTGTTTACATCAGAATCTATCAGGGCACAGCACTTTTCGTCAAGCCCCTTCTGAAGCTCTTCTATATGTGACATTATTTCGCCTCCGTAATATCTTTAAGAGCCTGCAGGCCAAGCAGATAGGAATTTTTCCCGAAGCCTGCTATAACGCCCACGCACACAGGCGAGATAACCGACTTTTCCCTGAACTCATCACGAGAGTGAACATTTGAGATATGCACTTCAACTACGGGTATTTTAATTGCAGAGATCGCATCTCTGATAGCATAGCTGTAATGGGTATACGCTCCTGCATTCAGGACAACACCTGCACAGTCCAGCCGTGAAGCGTGCAGCTTGTCAATAAGAGCGCCCTCGCTGTTTGACTGAAAAACCTCGCACTCAAAGCCGAGCTCCTCTGCCTTCTTTATTATCTCGGCATTTATGCTCTCAAAGGTATCCGTACCGTAGATTCCGGGCTCACGCTCGCCAAGCAGATTAAGATTCGGACCGTGCATTACTAAAACTTTTTTCATAAAACTCACTCCTCTGTGAACTTTTTCGGAAGCAGAGGCTTTTCCACTGCTCTTTTCAGCCTGAACGGCAGACTGCTTTCAGGCTCTATCGGGAACACGAAAAACGATCTTATTCCGCAAAGATTAGAGCCCATTATGTCCGTAAATATCTGGTCTCCGATAGCTGCGACATTAGCTTTATCGAGCCCCATTTTCTTTACAGCCCTGTTGTAACCCGAGGTCAGGGGCTTTTTGCCGCCGCTGACAAAGTCTATCCCAAGCTGCTCCGCAAAGGGCATTACCCTCGGAGCATTATTGTTTGAAACTATCATCAGCTTTATCCCTGCAGCCTTCATTGAATTTATCCAGTCAAGGCTTGACTGCGGCACTATCGGATTATTATGAGTGGTCAGTGTATTGTCAAGGTCGAGTATCACGCCCTTTATGCGCTTTCTTTTCATAAATTCGGGCGTTATATCAACTATCTTGTCAAACACATAGGTAGGCTTAAATACAAACATAAAACTCTCCTAAACAAAAAGCGGACATACCAAGATGCCCGCTTCATTGAAATCAATATTTACGCTTACGAGCAGCTTCGGATTTCTTCTTGCGCTTTACCGAAGGCTTTTCGTAGTGTTCTCTTTTACGAACCTCAGCGATAACGCCGTCTCTTGCGCATGATCTCTTAAAACGCTTAAGAGCAGTATCCAGAGTTTCGTTCTTTCCAACACGAATTTCTGCCAAAATTATTCCCTCCCTTTGCCACCTTATGACAGAGTGAAATTATCGGCTATCCTGTGACCAACGGTGATAGTGAAGGCAATCCACTTACAAAAGCGGTCTCGCAGCTGTGCCGACAAGCACAGTATCTCTGTCTTTACATCACAAGAGTTCACACCGAAATAATTACAAGTCAAGTATACCACATTTGCGACAAAAAGTCAATAGTATTTCTTAATTTTTAAGAAAATATTTCTACTTAACTACAATATTAACAAGCTTACCGGGAACATAGATCTCCTTAACTATGCTCTTGCCCTCTGTAGCCTTGACAATAGCCTCGTCAGCCTTCGCCATTGCAAGAACGTCTTCCTTTGCAGCGTCGGCAGGTATAGTAAGCTTTGCTCTGATCTTGCCGTTTATCTGGGCTACTATCTCTATAGTCTTGTCAACGCAGAGAGCCTCATCGAAGTCTACCCACTCCTGATGACTGAGTATGCCCTCGCAGCCGATGAGCTGATAGAGCTCCTCGGTAACATGAGGTGCAAACGGATAGAGGATAATAAGCAGGTCTCTGAATTCCTTCTTTGTGATAGAGCCCACATTATATATCTCATTAAGCAGGCTCATCATTGCAGCGATAGCGGTATTGAACTTCATTGCCTCAATGTCCTCGGTGACCTTCTTGATCGTCTTGTGCATAGCACTTCTGAGTGCCTCGCTGTAGTCATCACCGTCAGTTACCTTATCCTGAAGCGCCCATACACGGTCGATAAATCTCTTGCAGCCCTTAACACTGTTCTCGCTCCACGGAGCAGCCTTTTCATAGTCGCCCATAAAGAGGACATACAGTCTGAGAACGTCTGCGCCGAACTCATCTACAACGTCATTCGGGTCTACAACGTTTCCTCTTGACTTTGACATCTTCTCGCCGTCGGTACCAAGGATAAGACCCTGTGCAGTTCTCTTTGCATAAGGCTCTGAGGTCGGTACAAGACCGAGGTCATACAGGAACTTATGCCAGAAGCGTGAATAGATCATGTGACGGGTAACGTGCTCCATACCGCCGTTATACCAGTCAACAGGGAGCCAGTATTTAAGCTCCTCCTGAGATGCGAACTCATCATTGTTGTGAGGATCGCAGTATCTGAGGAAGTACCACGAAGAGCCTGCCCACTGAGGCATGGTATCGGTTTCTCTTCTTGCGTCCTTGCCGCACTTGGGGCACTTGCACTTAACAAAGCTCTCAATTCTTGCGAGAGGCGACTCACCGTCTGTACCGGGCTTGAAGTCATCTACAGGGGGCAGTCTCAGAGGAAGCTCCTCATAAGGCACTGCTACCATTCCGCAGTCGTCGCAGTGAACTATCGGGATAGGCTCGCCCCAGTATCTCTGTCTGTTGAATGCCCAGTCCTTCATCTTGTACTGAACTCCTGCTTCGCCGCAGCCCAGCTTTTCGAGCACTTCGAGCATCTTGGCGATGGCGTCTTTCTTGTTCTTAATTCCGTTGAGCTCACCCGAGTTTACCATCTCGCCGTCGCCTGTGTAGGCTTCCTTGGAGATGTCTCCGCCCTTGATGACCTCGATAATGTCTATGCCGAACTTCTGAGCGAACTCATAGTCTCTTGTATCGTGAGCAGGCACCGCCATGATAGCACCTGTACCGTAGCCCATCATTACATAGTCGGAAATGTAGATAGGTATCTCCTTGCCTGTAACGGGGTTTACAGCGGTGAAGCCGTCGATCTTAACACCTGTCTTGTCCTTAACAAGCTGAGTTCTCTCAAACTCGCTCTTCTTCGCACACTCTGCCTTGTAGGCATCGAGCTCAGCTATGTTCTTTATGCTGTCTCTGTACTTCTCAATGAGGGGGTGCTCGGGAGCCATTACCATGAAGGTAACACCGTAGAGGGTATCAGGTCTTGTGGTATAGATGCGCATCTTCTCGCCGTTTTCCTTGATAGTGAAGTTTACGAACGCACCTGTTGACTTTCCTATCCAGTTCTCCTGCTGAAGCTTGATGTTCGGCAGATAGTCAACCTCTTTAAGGCCTTCGAGGAGCTTGTCAGCATACTGAGTTATGCGCAGATACCATACCTCTTTTGTCTTCTGCACGATATCGCTGTGGCAGATATCACATTTTCCGCCCTGTGAGTCCTCGTTAGAGAGCACAACCTTACAGCTCGGGCAGTAGTTTACAAGGGTCTTGTCTCTGAACACAAGGCCGTTCTCAAACATTTTCAGGAATATCCACTGTGTCCACTTGTAGTAATTCTCATCAGTCGTGTCAACTACTCTTGACCAGTCAAATGAGAAGCCTACCCTCTTGAGCTGACCTGTGAACTTCTCGATGTTCTCATCGGTTATCTGTCTTGGGTGAACACCGAACTTTATAGCGGAGTTCTCTGTCGGCAGGCCGTAAGCGTCAAAGCCTATCGGGAAGAGCACATTGTAGCCCTGGAGCCTTCTCTTTCTGGATACTACCTCAAGACCCGAATATGCCTTGATATGACCAACGTGCATACCGTGACCCGAGGGGTACGGGAACTCTACCAGACCGTAGAACTTCTTCTTTGTGTGGTCATTTGAAGCCTTAAAGGTCTCGTCCTCGTCCCAGAACTGCTGCCACTTAGCTTCGACAGCCTTAAAATCGTAATTCTTCATTTTTATCAGTCCTTTATATTAAAATTCGTTTTTGAAATGCTCTCTCATCTGCTTCGGGAGAACAAGCGTCACTACGCAAAGCGCATCAAAGGCCGCCTCTGCAAGATACAGAAGCCTTGCATTAGTCAGGTTATCCCACAGGTGAGACACCGCCACAAAGCCCAGAAGCACCGCAGTGACTATATTCATGTACGGCAGACCCTTGATAAGCGTGTACCCAAGTCCTGCCGACACAGCAAGCATAAACACATTATAGCCCGAAAACCCGATAATAAGATTCAGAAGGCTTTTGAGCACCATCCAGCAGGCAATTGCTGCCGCTGCCTTCGGAGGCTCAATCTTTGAGAAAAGATCCTTCATCATTCATCACCGAGATACTGCTCGGGGTCTATCTCCTTGCCGTCAGCCCAGAGCCTTTCAAGGTTATACTGGTCTCTTGTCTCCTTATTAAAAACATGAACTACAATATCGCTGTAATCAAGGAGTATCCAGTTGTTAGGGCCGTAGCCCTCAGTGTGATGAGGCTCCACTCCCAACTGAGAGAGCCTGAACTCTACCTCCTCGGCAAGAGCCTTTGTCTGTGTTGTTGAGGAAGCGCCTGCAATAACAAAGCAGTCTGCAACTATCGTAAGGTCGCTTATCTCAATTATCTTTATGTCCTCGCCCCTCTTTTTATCGAGAGCCTGAACTATCGTTTTAAGCTTCTGCTCATAACTGATTTTTTCCATTTTAACACTCCTTACTGCTTGTCTTCGCTCTGCTTCATCAGAGCCGCAAACTCGTTATATGCTTCAAAAGTCGAAGCAGGGATAAGGTTTCCCTTTTCCGCCGAATCCTTTATCGAAAAGCGGAAGGCCTCAAACATAGCCCTTTCCAAGCTTTGTGCAGCGACCTTGCGCATTCTCTTTACATCTTTATAATCTCTGTCCTCGGAGATAAGGTCTGCCAGATAAACTATCTGAGCCAGCAGGCTCATATTCCCGCAGCCCACTGTATGATATCTGATAGCAATAATAATCTCGGGGTCTTTGACTTCAAGCGCTGCCCTTGCGATCTCCGCACCTGCTATAGCATGATAAAGCGGCACAGCCTGAAGCTCAATGTCGCTCACATCAAGCTGAGAATGCTTGGCAAGTGCAAGCTGCTCCTCGACGGGCATCTCCTTTGCACAGTCATGAAGAAGTCCTGCTATGTACGCCTTGTCCTCATCAGCGCCGTAGCGTCTTGCAAGCTCCAGAGCTGCATTCGCAACATTTATAGAATGGGTATATCTCTTCTTGGACAGCTTGTCCTTGATATATGTTTTGTATTTTCCTATAAGCTTTTTATCTGTCATTTGCATCCCTCATATACAAATTTCTCTTCTTTATATATTCTATCACGTTTTTATCAAGATAGCAAGTGCAGTCTCCGCCCTCGGCAATAAGCCGTCTTACCGCTGTTGAGGACACCTCAAATGGCTCAACGGGAACAATAATGACCCTTCCGCCCTCGTCCCTGAGCTTCTGTGCAAAGGGCTCAAGCTTTTGCGTATCCTCATCGGAGCGTGAAACACAGATAAGCGTACATAATGTCAGTATCTCCTGCCAGCAGTACCACTTATCAAAGCAGAGGAGCATATCGCTTCCCATTATAAAGCAGAGGTCCTCTTCGGGATATTCCTCATGAAGCTGTCTCAGCGTTATCACCGAATAGCTTTTGCCCTCACGTTTAAGCTCCATATCGGATATTTCAGCATAGGGCAAATCCGAGAAGGTCAGTCTCAGCATTTCTACCCTGTCCTCAGGCGAGGCTATATCCCTTGACTGCTTGTGAGGCGGTATCCTGTCGGGCATAATGATGACCCTGTCAAGCCCGACCTTTTCTATAACGGTGAGCAGGCAGTGCTTATGCCCTAAATGAACAGGGTCAAACGTTCCGCCGAAAATGCCTGTTCTCATAGCTTGATGACAGGCTCTTTTTTGTTTCTCTTGAAGAGCACAGCCTTAGCACCGATAGTCTGAACAACTATCGCATCTATCCTCTCGGCGATGTCCTCTGCGGCTTCTCTTGCGGTCAGCATGGAGTTGTCGAGAATGTTTATCTTAACGATCTCATGCACTCTGAGGTAATCATCTATCTGTGACACCTGTGCATCGTTCACACCGCCCTTGCCTATCTGAAATGCAGGCTGGAGCTTCTGTGCGATGGATTTAAGTGTCGCTCTCTGTTTTGTAGTTATTTCCATATTATCTTTCCTTTAGCTTTTCTTCAAGATCTCTGAGAGCATTCGCCCTGTGAGACACATCGTTTTTCATATCCGCCGAAACCTCGGCAAAGCTTTTTCCTTCATACATGAATATCGGGTCATAGCCGAAGCCGTTCGTACCCACAGGCTCATAGCCGATAGTGCCGAAGACCTTCCCCTCAGCGGTAATATGCTCACCGTCTGAATCTATAAAGCAGATAGAGCAGGTAAAGTGCGCTCCCCTTCTGCCCTCGGGCACGTCTTTCATCTTATCGAGAACAAGAGCTGTTCTCTCGCCCTCGGTATCTAATCCGCCGTACCTTGCGGAGTACACCCCGGGCTCACCGTTCAGCGCATCAATCTCAAGGCCGCTGTCATCAGCGAGCACTGCACAGCCGAACATATCATAAATAGCCTGTGCTTTTAGCGCAGAGTTCTCTGCAAAGGTAGTGCCTGTCTCCTCAACCTCGATATCGGCACCTGCCTCACGCTGAGATACCACCTCGTAGCCCATCGGCTCGAGTATCTGCTTATACTCTCTTATTTTCCCCTTGTTGTTGCTTGCGATTATAAGCTTCATACTCTACCTCACACATCGAAAGTACTGGTCATTCTTGTCTTTTTGATCTTCTCACGGCATTTCTGAGCCTTATCACCGTAGACTGTACCTATTGCAGGCTCACAGAAAATAATTTTCAGGCCGCAGTCCTCTGTAGCGCCTATAGCAGTATTACCTACCGAGTTTCCTCCGTCAACACCTACCAGTTCAAGCTCCTTGATACCTCTTGCTCTTACAAATTGATAAAGATCATCGTTTGAAAAAGCATCGGGCTTGCTCTTTTCATAGATATTCTTTGATACTACCTTCAGGTTTTTTACAAAGTCAGCATCAGCAGAGCCTGCCTTAGGCATACCGCCGCCGAACAAGCCCTTTTTGATACTCTTGACATAGATAACAGCCTCGGGCTCGTAAGCCTGAATTCTGATATTTACATTCTTGATAAGTATATCAACAGGATAGGAGTATTCATTCTTATCCCTGCCGCTGCCTACATACATCTCCTGCATATCCAGAACCATTAATGCTTTATCCATAACTCTCTATACACACTCCCGAAAAAAACAGATTACTCAAACAAAGCCTCCACAAAGTCTCTTGCAACAAAGGGCTGAAGATCATCTATCTGCTCACCTACTGTTACAAGCTTTACAGGCACTTTAAGATCATCGGTGATACTTATTATTATACCACCTTTTGCAGTTCCGTCAAGCTTTGTAAGAATAATTCCCGTAATATCAGCCGCTTCGTTAAACTGCTTAGCCTGATTTACAGCGTTCTGACCCGTTGTTGCATCTAGTGCCAGAAGCACCTCCAGAGCACAGCCCTCAGCCTGCTGATGAACTATCCTCGAAATCTTTTTAAGCTCCTCCATGAGGTTCTTTTTATTGTGCAGTCTTCCTGCCGTATCGCAGATCACCACATCGGCATTTCTTGCCTTTGCAGCCTGCATAGCGTCGAATACTACCGATGCGGGGTCAGAGCCCTCATTGTGCTTGATGATGTCAACGCCTGCTCTCTTCGTCCAGACCTCAAGCTGATCTATCGCCGCTGCTCTGAAAGTATCTGCCGCCGCAACAATAACCTTTTTGCCCTCGTTATGAAGGCTGTTTGCAAGCTTGCCTATCGTTGTAGTCTTGCCGACGCCGTTTACGCCTATCACAAGTATAACCGACGGAGTGGTTGACATATCAAGCGGCTGATCCTCTCCAAGCATTTCGGTGATGACGTCTTTGAGAAGGTCTTTAATGACCTCGGGGTCTTTTACGCCCTCACGCTTTACTCTCTCACGGAGCATATCGCAGATCTTTACCGAGGTGTTCACTCCGATATCGCAGAGGATAAGCGTTTCCTCAAGCTCCTCGAAAAGGTCTTCGTCTATCTTGGTGAAGGAGTGAAGCAAAGCCTCTATCCTTCCCATCATTGAATTCTTGGTCTTAGCAAGACCGTTTCTCAGCTTTTCAAAAAATCCCATAATTTTCTCCCAACTATTTTACTCGGCGGCATCCATTCTCAGAAGCTTTGAAATGCCCTTTTCCTGCATTGTAACTCCGTAGAGAACGTCTGCCTCCTCCATTGTTCCTCGTCTGTGAGTTATGGCTATAAACTGCGTTTTGTCAGTCAGGCGGTGAAGATACTGAGCATACCTTGTAACGTTCACATCATCGAGCGCCGCCTCGATCTCATCAAGCAGACAGAACGGCGACGGCGATATTTTCAGTATCGCAAAGTATATCGCTACCGCCACAAGCGACTGCTCTCCGCCTGAAAGTGACATAAGGTTAGTTATGACCTTTCCGGGCGGCTGAACATTTATATCAATTCCGCAGTTAAGTACATCATCTGGGTCTGAGAGTGACAGCTCTCCCTTTCCTCCGCCGAAGAGCTCGGTGAAGATTTTACCGAAGTTTTCATTTATGCTGTCAAAGGTCTGAATAAACATGGATTTCATGTTCTCTGTCAGGTCTCTGATAAGCTCTTCAAGCTCTGCCTTTGAGGTATTAACATCGGAGAGCTGAGTGTTTATAAACTCATACCTCTCGGAGACCTCCTCAAACTCTTCTATAGCGCCGAGGTTTATACTTCCGAGTGCTCTTATCTTATTTCTGAGCGATATAAGCCTCTTGTCAGCCTCACCGAAATCCTCGATAGGCTCTGCCATCGCAGATGCGTCAGTTCTTGTAAGCTCGTAGTCGTCCCAGAGCTGGCCGACAAGCTTATCAAACTGTGCCTGAACGTTTTTCTGCTGTTCCTCAGTTCTTGAAATAGAGGCATACAGATTTTCTTTTTCGGAGAGCTTGCCCTTCTGGCTGTTGCGGAGCATATTCGCAGCATTTTCAAGCCTTATCTTTTCAGCGAGTGCCTGTTCGGCCTCACGCTCGATACGCTTTATCTCCTCCGATGCATCGGACTGACTTAGACGTATCTCGCCTATCTCATTTTCCTTATCACGGATAGTCTTTCTGTTCTGCTCTGTCTGCGTTCTGAGCATTTCCTGCTCCTCACCGCCCGAGCTGATAGTGCGCTCCAGCTGCTCTATCGAAAGCCTGCAGGACTGAATATCCTTAGCAAGCTCCGCACTTGCAACTCTTGCTGCCGAAAGCTTCTCGCCAAGCTCCTCTCGCTCACGTCTGAGCTTAGCCTGCTCATTCTGCGATTCTGACAGCCTTGCCTCGGTCTCGATGATCTCACGGTCGGTCTTTTCCATCTCGGCTGTCTGAGTGTCAAGCTCCTTCTGAGCGTCCTTGATACTCTTCTCTAAGCTGTTGATGAGCTCATCAGTCTCATCAAGCTGCTTTTCATAGCCTGCCCTGAACTCTCTTATTCTCTTGATCTCAAGCTCAAATCTCAGCAGGTCCTCCGCTGTCTGAGAAGCCTCGGTTTTCAGTGCATCGAGGTCAGCTTCAAGCTTAGCATTCTCCTGAACAAGCCTCTCCCTTGACGCTTTAAGCTCACCGAACTTCTCTTCAAGCTTTTTCTTCTTTGCTTCCAGAGCCTCTATCTCATTCTTTCGGGAGAGTATTCCCGTTTTCTTTGCGGCACTTCCTCCCGTGAAGGAGCCGCCCGCATTTATTATCTGACCGTCCAGTGTGACGATCCTGAATTTGTATTTATACTTCTTTGCAGCTGCAGCCGCAAGGTCTATGTCCTCAAACACGGCTATCCTGCCGAGAAGGCTGTCCATAACTGAGCTTATCTTACTGTTGCAGCCTGCAAGCTCACTTGCATTTGCGACAAAGCCTTCCTCATTATCCATGCCGCCGAAGTCACTTCTTGTGCCCTTCACCGAGCTTATCGGCAGGAAGGTTGCACGGCCTGCATTGTTCTCCTTCAAAAGCCTTATACCACGCTTTGCGATGTCCTCATTCTCAACGATGATGTTCTGCATAGCACCGCCGAGAGCTGTCTCTATCGCAAGTGAATACTCGGGCTTTACACTTATAAGCTGAGCCACCGTTCCGAGCACTCCGCCGAGCCTGCCCTGCTTTGAAGCCTTGACAATATGCTTTACACTGTAGGCAAAGCCCTCCATTGAGTTTTCAAGGTCACGCAGAAGCCCAAGCTTCGAGTCGGTCTCTCTGAGGGTAGCGTCAGTGTCGGAGAAATCCGCATTTGCCTGCTCCAGCTTTTTGCGCTTTGACTCTAACAGCCTTTCCATTCCGCTTACACGGTTCTGAGAATCCTGCTGTTTTTCCTCAGCAGAATTTCTCGCTTCATTAAGCTCACGAAGCTCCTTTGAAGCATCATCAAACTGCGCTTCAAGCTCCTCGCTTCTTGCGTGTGCGGCAGTAAGCTGCTCCTCGCCGTCGCTTATATTGTTCTTTGCGTTCTCTATCGCAAAGCTTATCTTCGATTTTTTAACATAAACCGAGCTTATCAGATCATTGGTCTCACTGAGGCTCTTGTCTGTCTCGTCGGTCTTCTGCTCCAGGCTTGTGAGAGCCTCTTCAAGAGCCTTAATTTCAGTCTCGGAGGTCTTCTCCTTATCATGCAGCTCAGCGAGCTTATTCTCCTGTGCTCTCTTCTGCTCATCGAGATACTCCGCAGACTCCTTTGACTGCTCTATCTGCTCTTCAAGCTTTGAGATGTTATCTTTAAGGTGCTCTATATCATTTTCGAGCACTGCTATATCCGAATCCGACTTTGAGCTTTTAAGCTGTGTATCATGGATAAGCTGTTTAAGCTTTTCAGCTTCCTCTGCCTTTTCGGCACTCTGCTCAAAGCTGTCGCTTATCTCTCGCTCAACATCTTTAAGCTCCTCCGAAAGCGCCGAGTACTGCTCCCTTACGGATTCAAGCTTTTCTTCAAGCTCCTTGCCCCTGTCAAAGTACTCATCGAGCCTTCTCACCCAGATAGAGACCTCAAGCTTTCTCTTCTCATCATCAAGCACTCTGAACTTCTTTGCCTTTTCTGACTGCTGTCTCAAAGGTTCGATACGTGAGGCAAGCTCGCCCAGAATGTCATTAAGCCTTGAAATATTGTCCTCGGCAGCAAGAAGCTTTCTCTCGGCTTCCTCTTTCTTGTATCGGAACTTTGAGATCCCTGCGGCTTCCTCAAATATCTCACGGCGCTCGTTGGATTTCTCATTCACTATGTCAGCGATACGTCCCTGACCGATTATCGAATAGCCGTCACGTCCGAGACCCGTATCCATGAAAAGCTCAAGAACATCTTTAAGTCTCACCTGCTGAGAGTTTATCATATATTCGCTGTCGCCGTTGCGGTAAAGCTTTCTCGATACGCTGACCGTGTCATGCTCGGGGTCGAGCTTGCGGTCGGAATTGTCTATCGTGATAGTTACCTGCGCAAACGAGGCTTTAGGCCGTGAGAGCGTTCCGTGGAAGATCACTCCCTGCATCTTCTCGCCTCTGAGCTGCTTTGAGGACTGCTCGCCCATTACCCAGCGCATAGCGTCTCCGATATTGCTCTTTCCCGAGCCGTTCGGTCCGACTACAGCAGTTATGCCCTTATCGAATTTAAGCTCTATCTTATCAGGAAACGATTTGAAGCCCTGCATTTCCAGACTTTTTAAGTACACGCTCTCACCTCTTTTATCTCATATTTCGGGATAGCCTTATCCCCTGTTATTTTAAGCTCAATTCCAAGCTTCTTAAAGTATTCGTAATTTGCTCTTTTCTGACCAAGCGCCTTGCTTATGCACGAGGGGTTCACCGCTATGGTCACATTTCTGCCGTCGGATTTATCTGTACAAAAAATTGTACTCTCGATTTTTCTTCTGTAAATCTCCGCCTCGCAGAGTTCCCTAAAAGCAGGGTGGTAAAAGCCGCCCACCATATCACGCTTGACAAACTCGCTTGCGTGCAGCCCGCATTTGAGAACCTTAATTCCTGCTTTTTCAAACTCGCAGAGCATATCCGCACAGACCGACACAACCGTATCAAAGTCCATAGTAACATACTCACCCGAAAGGTAAAGCTCGGCAAGCTTTGTACCTTTTAGTATCACCACAGGGTATATCCTCACCGCCGAGGGTGCGATCTCCAGTGCCTTTCTCAGGTTCTCACGCTCGATACTCTCATCGGACTTATAGAGCCCCACCATAAGCTGTAAGCCAAGCTCAAAGCCGTACTCTTTTATAAGAGAAGCCGCATTCACAATATCCTCTGCGGAGTGCCCTCTCTCATTAGCTTCAAGCACCCTGTCATCAAGCGACTGCGCCCCAAGCTCAATTGCGGTTACTCCGTATGAACGAAGTATATCAAGCACCTCACGGTCTATATAATCGGGTCTGGTAGAAAGTCGAATGCCCTTAAATTTCCCCTCTCCGACAAACTCGTGAGCCGCACTGAGAAGCTCCGTCATGTAGGAGCGTTCAATCGCTGTAAAGCTTCCGCCGAAGAAGGCTATCTCGGTGTCAGCAGGGTCACTTACCTCATGCAGTGCCCTTTCGCATATCCGCCTGACATCATCTCCCGATGGCAGGTCAGCCGAGCCTGTTATAGTCCTCTGGTCACAGAAAGCGCACAGGTGCGGACAGCCGACGTGGGTCACAAAAATAGATATGTTGCTGTGAGCCATTACTTCACTTCAATTCCCATAAGGCTGAGTGCTTCCTTGGCAGCAAGCTGCTCCGCCGTCTTTTTGGAGCGCCCCGTGCCCTCGCCGATAACATTGGAGTTCAGAAGCACCTGCACAGTGAACTGCTTGTTGTGGTCGGGGCCCGACTCACCCTTGAGGTGGTACTCTATCTTCTCCTCGGGATTTCTCTGAATGACCTCCTGCAGTGCAGTTTTGTAGTCATGGAAAACAGAAATATCGGGTGTTATGTTCTCGGGCAGGAATGAGAGAATGTACTTTGATACGACCTCCATTCCGCCGTCAAGATAAATAGCTGCGATAACCGCCTCGAAAGCGTCTGACACTATCGAGGGTCTTGTTCTTCCGCCCGTAATTTCCTCGCCCTTTCCGAGAAAAATATACGAGCCTAAGTCTATCTTCTTTGAGAACTCAAACAGAGCCTTTTCACATACCAGGCTTGCTCTCATCTTTGTGAGCTCACCCTCGGGCAGGTGCTTGTAGTGCTCGAAGATATGGTCTGAAACAACTATCGAGAGCACCGAGTCTCCTAAAAACTCTAGTCTTTCGTTGCTGTTTCTTGTCTTCTTGTTTTCATTCGCATAGGACGAATGAGAAAGCGCTTCAAAAAGCAGGCTCTCGTCCTTGAACTGATAGCCTATCTTTTCCTGAAATTGTTTTACAGCGGTCTGTTCATTCATTTGTCAGCATCTCCGCTCTTTGAGTTTTTCATAGTCTCGAGAGCTGCTGTGATCTCATTGATAACGTCTCTCTCAATGTAAAG
Organism: Ruminococcus sp. UBA4385; assembly: GCA_002391065.1. Next base: position 49,231 of record DGRP01000139.1, read on the forward strand.
CTTAGCCTGTCTGATAGCATTGTAAAATGCCTTTGCATCAGACGAGCCGTGTGCCTTGATAACAGGTCTTGCAGTTCCGAGAAGCGGTGCTCCGCCGTACTCCGAGTAGTCCATTCTCTTGCGGAAGTCCTTGATGTTTTTGAGTATCATCAGGGCAGCGATCTTGCTCTTTGCTCCGCTTGTGAGTATGTTTTTAAGCTCTCCCGAGAAGAACTTCGCCATACCCTCATAAAGCTTGAGAAGCAGGTTTCCGCTGAAGCCGTCGGCAACGCATACATCGCAGTCACCCAAAGGAAGCTGTCTTGCCTCTAAATTTCCGATGAAGTTTATGGGCGCTGACTGCAGCTGCTTATAAGCCGCAAGGTCGAGCTCTCTTCCCTTGGTTTCCTCGGCACCGATGTTTGCAAGTGCTACCTTTGGCTCTTTAACTCCGATTATCTTATTCATATAAGCCGAGCCCATAATACCGAACTGTACAAGCATTTCGGGACGGCACTCTGCATTTGCACCGCAGTCAAGAAGCATAGTAGGATCGCCTGCTGTAGGAAGAACAGTTGCAAGAGCAGGTCTTTTAACGCCCTTGATGCGCTTTACAATAAATGTAGCACCAACAACGAGAGCTCCTGTCGAGCCTGCCGAAACGAAGGCATCGCCCTCACCGTCAGCGACCATTTTCATACCCACTGCCATAGAGCAGTCCTTCTTGCCCTTGATGACCTCTGTAGGTTCTTCGCAAATGTCGATAACCGTATCTGCGTGCTTTATTTTAAGCCCTGTTATGTCAAGGCCGTTCTGCCCGGCGCACTTTTTTATCTTCTCCTCATCACCGACGAGCGTAACATCTACACCGAAATCATTATGTGCATCTATCGACCCTTTAAGCACCTGCAGAGGTGCATTATCTCCGCCGAATGCATCTATTACTATGTTCATAAATTAAACCTCCTTGTATTTCCGAGGTCAGACATAAGAGGCAAAAGAACCTCTTGCTTCTTATCTCCGACCTGTTAAACTGCACCGTTATCCGAAATATATCTCCAGATACACAGCACTGCGCAGAATATGTACAGCACAGCCATAACTATATTCACTGTCCCGACTGCTGCCGAGCCTTTTCCGAACCGACTGCGCTTTATTACGGCTCTCAGTCCTATAAACATCATAGCCAGCGCCGCCGTCACAAAGAATATTGAGCCAAGCACTGCCGCCTGCCTTTCGGCAAGGACAGCACGGCTGTGAGCATTGTCCATATACTCCGTGAACTTCTCCTCTGCGGAGTCAAGACCTCTGGTCTTTCTGACCCAGAGCTGTGCCGCAACAAGATTTGCCCAGGGCACGCAGTCCACCACAAACCATATCCCCGATATAGTTCCGTGAGCTATCCCCCAGAGCATACGCTCCCTGATGCCGCTTCGCTTGCCAATGCCCATCATAACTACTGCCAGCGCCATCAGCAGAAACACTCCGAACCAGTTATAAATACAGAATCTGAATGTATCCATAAATTCATTTACATCAAGATGTCCGATCTTCATGCGCTGACACCTCCTGTCAGAGCGTCTCTATCAGCTTATCAAGGATGTCCAGCCCTCTTTGTGCAAGCTTTTCATATTTAAGCTTTTTATCTCTTATCCTCTCACCTATATCGGGAAGTATACCCATATTGCAGCCCATAGGCTGAAAGCTCTCAACACTCGGGTCGCTGATATAAGCCGCCAGTGCTCCGAGCATGGTTTCCCTCGGCAGTGTCACAGGGGCTTTGCCCGAAAGCTCACGGGCTAAGCTAAGTCCTGCAAAGATTCCGCTTGCTGCCGACTCGATATAGCCCTCAACTCCGGTTATCTGTCCTGCAAAGTAAGTGAGAGGTCTCTCTCTCATCTCAAACTGCGCTGTCAGAAGCTTAGGTGAATTGATAAAGGTGTTTCTGTGCATAACGCCGTATCTTACAAACTCGGCATTTTCAAGCCCGGGAATAAGTGAGAACACACGCTTCTGTTCACCGAACTTCAGGTTTGTCTGAAAGCCCACAAGATTGTACATCGAGCCCTCGGCATTCTCAGCCCTCAGCTGAACTACAGCGTAGGGTCTTTTATCTGTCCTCGGGTCACGCAGACCTACAGGCTTCAATGGTCCGAAGCGCATAGTGTCCTCGCCCCTTTTTGCAAGAGCCTCAACAGGCATACAGCCCTCATAAACCTTAAAGCCTATCTTAGAGAAGTGCTCCCTGTCAAACTCGTGAAGCGGAGCAGACTCGGCATTTATAAGCTCGTTATAAAAGCGCTCATATTCCTCCTTATCCATAGGGCAGTTTATATAGTCAGCCTCGCCCCTGTCATAGCGTGAGGCAAAAAACGCCTTATCCATATCAATGCTCTCTGCGGTCACAATAGGCGCTGCCGCATCGTGAAAGTAAAGATACTCTCCGCAAAGCTCCCGAATGCTTCCTGCCAGACCGTCGCTTGTAAGCGGGCCCGTTGCAATAACACAGGCGCCCTCGGGTATCTCGGTCACTTCTTTTGAGATGACCTCAATATTCTCCTGTGACTTTATCATCTGCGTCACTTCGTCAGAGAACCTGTATCTGTCCACCGCCAGCGCTCCGCCTGCACTTACTCTCGACCTTTCAGCCGCAAGCATAGTTACCGAGCCGAGCCTGCGCATCTCTTCCTTGAGCATTCCTGCCGCCGAGCCTATTCTGTCGGCTTTCAGTGAGTTTGAGCAGACAAGCTCTGCAAAGCCCTGATATTTATGCGCAGGAGAGTACTTTTCAGGCTTCATTTCAAAGAGTCTTACCTGCACTCCTGCCTTTGCAAGCTGCCATGCAGCCTCGCAGCCTGCGAGACCTGCACCGATAACATCAGCTCTCATTGCCGTCTCCGCTGTCTCCGAGCTGCTTCTCATAGCCGCAGTTCTGCTTGTGGCAGAGAAGCATTCCGTTCTTTCCGCCCTTTCTGAACAGGGTCGAGCCGCACCTCGGGCACTTTTCCTCGGTAGGTACGTCCCATGTCATGAACGAGCAGTTCGGATTGTCCTCACAGCCGTAATATTTCTTGCCCCTCTTTGACTTTTTGAGAAGCACTCTCTTTCCGCAGAACGGGCAGTTTCCGCCTGTTTCGGTTACTATCTTCTTGGTATTTCTGCAGTCGGGGAAGCCCGTACATGCCATGAACTTTCCAAATCTGCCTATCTTAATGACCATAGGCTTTCCGCACAGCTCACACACCTCGTCTGTAGCCTCATCGGGAACCTTCACACGCTTTCCGTCCATATCCTCTTCAGCCTTTACGAGCTCCTTGTCAAACTCGCCGTAAAAGTCTCCGAGAGTTTTTGTCCAGCTCTTCTTGCCGTTTTCGATAGCGTCAAGCGAATCCTCCATATTGGCGGTGAACTTCACATCAACTATCTTATCGAAGCACTTGCTCATAAGCTCATTTGTTACCTCGCCAAGTGAGGTCGGCTTCAACGACTTGCCCTCACGCTCAACATAGCTTCTGTTGAGGATAGTGGTTATCGTCGGCACATAGGTAGAAGGTCTGCCGATGCCTGTTTCCTCAAATGCCTTTACAAGCGATGCCTCGGTATATCTTGCAGGCGGCTGAGTGAAGTGCTGATTTCCCGCAAGGTCACGAAGCTTCAGCTCATCGCCCTTTTTCATTTCGGGGAGAACATTTTTCTTCTCCTCTTCATCGTTTTTCTCTTCGTACAGAACGGTGAAGCCGTCAAACTTAACGGTGTTTCCCGTAGCCCTGAAAACACAGCCGTTAGCCTCAATATCAGCGGCAACTGTATTAAGCATACAGTTAGCCATCTGAGAAGCTATAAACCTCTCCCAGATAAGCTTATAAAGCTTGTACTGGTCGTTCGTCACTTCACTTGCCTTTACCATATCGGGGGTAAGCTCGGGGTGAGTAGGTCTTATAGCCTCGTGAGCGTCCTGAGCACTGCCCTTTGATTTATATACTCTCGGCTTTTCGGGAACATACTTCTCGCCGTAGTTTTTCTTTATAAAGTCATAAGCCGCAGCCCTTGCCTCATCGGAGACACGCTGGCTGTCGGTACGCATATAGGTGATAAGA
>DGRP01000038.1 GCA_002391065.1 Ruminococcus sp. UBA4385
TGTGCAGAGGCGTTAGCTGCGGGTCATGCGGTGTTGCCTTTATGTTTTTACACCGGCAAACTGTGTCTGATAGAGCTCATAATAGCAGCCCTTTTTCCTGATAAGTTCATTATGGCTTCCTTCTTCGGCAACATGACCTGAGTCAATAACCACGATCTTATCAGCATCTCGGATTGTTGAAAGTCTGTGAGCAATTATAAGAGAAGTTCTGTTTTTCATCAGAGCAACCATAGCCGACTGGATATTCATTTCAGTTCTGGTATCAACGCTTGATGTTGCCTCATCAAGGATAAGTATCTTCGGGTCAGCAAGTACGGCTCTTGCAATTGAGAGAAGCTGTCTTTGTCCCTGTGAAAGGTTTGTACCGCCCTCGGCAAGCTTAGTCTGATAACCGTCGGGGAGTCTTTCAATAAACTCATCAGCATTAGCAAATGCAGCAGCCTTTTTTATGTCATCAAGTGTTGCATCAGCACGGCCGTATCGGATATTTTCTTCAATCGTATCTGAAAAGAGCACGGTATCCTGTAATACTATCGCAATAGATTTTCTGAGTTTATCCTTGGGTATATCATAAATACTTTTTCCGTCAACTGTAATTTCACCGCTGTCTACAGGATAGAATCTGGTCAGCAGATTAACTATAGTAGTTTTTCCAGAGCCTGTTGCGCCGACTATTGCTATTTTTTGACCTGCTTTTACTTCCAGATCAAGATCATTCAATACCTGTTTCTCGGGAACATAAGAAAAGTCAATATTCTTAAAGCTGATATTGCCTTTTACGTCCTCAATGTTGAATTCAGATGTACCCTTGTCTTCTTCAGTGTCAGCTTCCATTACATCAAAGATACGCTCTGCACCTGCAATAGCAGTCTGAATGTTTGCATACTGGTTTGCGATCTCATTGATAGGTCTTGAAAACTGTTTGGAGTAAAGGATAAAAGCCTGAATAGTACCAATAGTAATACTTCCTTTAATAGCCAGCCAACCGCCGAAGGCAGCTATCAGGATAAATCCGAAGTTTGAGATAAGATTCATACAGGGACCCATAACTCCGCCGAATATCTGAGCCTTGACAGCGCATTTCTTGAGGTCATTGCTCATTTTCTCAAACTCATTGCAGGCATCTTTTTCTTTTGAGTACGAAACTACAGTGCGGTAGCCTGTTACCATTTCTTCGACATGACCGTTCAGTCTGCCGAGAAGTATCTGCTGCTGAACAAAGTATTTTTTCATAAATTTGGTCAGAAATGCCGATACAAAAATCGTCAGGAAAATAGTGCTCAGTGAGATAAGTGTAAGCAGGGCAGAGTATACAAGCATTATAACGATTGTGCCGATTATAGTGAGCACACCCGAAATAAGTGAGCCGATAGACTGCGATACAGTAGTTGAAATATTCTCGACATCGTTAGTCATTCGGCTCATGATGTCACCGTGATTGTGAGTATCAAGATATTTTATTGGCAGCCTTACAAGATTTTTGAAAAGGTCATGTCTCATTGTTCTGACAGTGAACTGAGAAAGCCTTGCCGAACATATACCCTGTAAAAACGTAAATCCCGAGGACAGAAGATATACAACTCCAAGCACAATAAGCGTTTTACCTAGTCCGTCAAAATCAACCGATGTTCTGTCTTTACCAATAGTGATATAGTCAATAGCAACCTGCTGAATTGACGGTGCAGCCAGTCCCAGCACAGTGATTAAAAGCATTATAGCTATCAGTGCAAAGAAAAGATATTTGTTCTTACCAATATACTTGATGAGCTTTTTTAATGTAGAGCCTGCATTCTTAGGCTTTTCCATATTAAGCCTTGCTCCGTGAGGCCACGGGCCGCCTCTTCTTGCACCCGGTCCTATCTGTGGCATTGGAGGCATTATATCTCACCTCCTGTAGTTTTTACCTGCGAGTCATAAATGTCCTTATATACGCTGCACGTTTTCAGAAGATTATCGTGTGTATCACAGCCGCAGAGCCTTCCGTGATCGAGCACTGCTATTCTGTCGCAGGTTTTAACACTTGCAATTCTCTGAGCTATGATAATCAGTGTTGTATTATCCATCTGATCGTCAAGCTGTGCTCGCAGCTTTGATTCTGTACTAAGATCAAGTGCGGAGGTGGAGTCATCAAGAATGAGTATCTCAGGCTTTTTGAGTACTGCTCTAGCAATTGATAATCGCTGCTTCTGACCTCCTGAAAGCGAAGCACCCTTTTCAGCAATCTTGTTTTTATAGGCATCAGGCATCTTCTGAATGAATTCATCAGCCTGTGCGATCTCAGCAGCATTCTGAATATCTTCATCTGATGCATTTTTATCGCCCCAGATAAGATTATCTTTAACGCTTCCCGAGAATAGCTCACTCTTTTGAAGAACTATACCGACCTTCCGTCTGAGTTCTTCGAGTGAAAACTCCTTTACATCAGTTCCGTCAACAATGACAGAGCCTTTTGTAGGGTCATAAAATCTGGGTATAAGATTTACAAGTGAGCTCTTTCCAGATCCCGTAGCACCCAGAATAGCAATGCTCTCTCCGGCTTTAATATCAAGTGAAAGGTTATCTATAACAGGACGTCCTGTGGTTCCGGGGTATGAGAAGGATACGTTTTTGAAGCTTACAGCACCTCTCTGAGAGAACTGTCCTGTTGAATTGCCTGAAACTATCACAGGCTCGTTTTCGAGTATTTCATTTATACGTTTAGCTGAGGCTGCGGCTCTGGCAGCAGTCTGGAACATCATTGAGAGCATCATAACTCCGTGCAGAACCTGTGTAAGGTAAGTAATGGCCGCCATTACCTCACCGACGTGCATCTCCTGTGCCTCAACCTGTAAGCCGCCTATCATAATTACTGCTACTACAGAAATATTGAGTATTATCATAAGCAATGGCTGCAAAATAGCTGTAAGTGTTGCAACTCTGAGATTAGCCTGCATAAGTTCAGTATTTGCAGTGTCAAATCGATCCTGCTCATAGCCTTCTCTGACATACGCCTTTACAACTCTTGCGCCTGTTACATTCTCCTGTACAACAGAGTTTACATTATCAAGCTTTCCTGCAACAATAGTATAGAATGGATTAGCTTTTTTTAGTATCATTACCATGATAACTATTTCAACAGGCAGTGCGATAACAAGAATAAGACCGAACTTTACATTGAGTGTCAGCATCATTATTATTCCGCCAAAGAAGAGGAGAAGGTCTCTGACAACTCCTCTGAGCATAAATTCAACCATCTGCTGAACAGCTGTTATGTCGGTTGTAAGCCTTGTCACAAGAGAGCCTGTAGTGAACTTATCTGTTTGTTGGAATGAAAGGCCCATGACTTTTCTGAATGCATCTACTCTCAGGTCTCTTGCAAAGCTTTGAGAAGCAATTCCTCCGAAAGCTGATGCCGCAATACCACAGCCGCCTCCAATAATCAGGAAAAGCAGCATAAGTACTCCCGAGGCAATTATAATATCCATATTTTTTCCGAGCACTCCGTCATCAACGATCTGAGACATAAACTTAGGCTGAAGCAGGTCACCTATAACCTCACCGCACATCGCAAGAGGAGTGAGTATAGCGAAAAGCTTGTATGGCTTAAGATATTTACCCAGCTTCATTATTATCACTCTCCTCAAGCATGTTAATAAGTATCTTTTTAAGAATAGAATTTACAGTTGATATTTCCTCATCACTGAGCCCTTTAAGCATATCAGAATCATTCTTACGACACAGTGCTCTGATATTGTTTTCGTGCTCTTTTCCTTTATCTGTAATATATACACGCACCTTACGATAATCGGTTTTATCTGCTTCACGGCGTACAAATCCGTCAGCCTCAAGCTTCGAGAGCGCAATTGATACAGAAGGAGCGCTAAGTCTGCACGATTTTACAAGCTCCAGCTGTGTAACACCGTCATTCTCCATAAGTATTCCGAGCATCTTTCTATACCCGTGGCTGACTCCTTTCCCGTCATGCTGACGGCTTATCCTGTATTCAAAGAGCCTTGATATATCATTTATATACATAGATGTAGTCGCATCTTCCTTTTGAAGAAGACGTCTGGCTCTTTCCTGAGTAAGCTCTAATTTTTCTCGTTTCATATTTGTAACTCCTTAGTTGTATAATTGATTAGTTTTCTAATTAATTATACAACAAACTAATTTGTTTGTCAAGCCCATATCTTTACAATCTTTTTCAAATGTGATATAATATTAGCAAGGAAGTGATATAATGTATACTATGCAAAGAGATGTTGAGTGCAGTCATATAGGTTCAAGCGGTACAGTCAGAAACAGCTCTGTTCTGGATTATCTTCAGGACTGTGCCTTTCTGCATCTTGACAGCCACCCTGTGATGTCTCCGTATTTTGAAAAGGAAAAGGTGTGTATGTTTCTTGTATCAAGACAGACTGAGATAATTCGCAGGCCGGTGTTTCATGAACATCTGACAGTTAAGACATGGACTTGTGAGCTTAAAAGAATGTATGGCTTTCGTAACACCCTTATTTATGATGAGAAGGGAAATGTACTTGTAAAAAACTACGAATCAGGGGCTTTTATGGATATGCAGACTCAAAGACCTATTAAAGCGCCTCAGGAGCTTATTGAAAAGGTTGCCCTTTATCCAAAGGCTGATATGGAATATTCATCAAGAAAAATAATAGTTCCCGATAAAATACCTGAGGTGTATCCTGAAATTAATATCATGAAGTGCTATATTGATATGAACAGGCACGTTAATAATGCCAGATACCTTGATATTACTGACGAGTATGTTGAGAATGCAGATTCCGTAAAGCAGATGAGAGTAGAGTATAAAGCGCCGATCAGGCTGGACAGCAGAATTCACGCTGAAGTTATAAGAGACGAAGATGCTGTTTTTGTAAAACTTTGCGGAGATAAAGTGTATTGTGTAGTTGAATATATCTGTTAAAGCATACAAAATCGCTAGGATAATTTGGTTATTATGCTAAAATTACGGTTATCCTATTGACATACTAGGAATAATATGATATATTATAACTGTAATAAATATTTAATTGGAGGTAATAACTATGGCAAAGGTTTATAAAAGCGTATCCGAGCTGGTCGGAGGTACACCTGTTCTTCAGGCATCAAGATTTGCAAAGAGTGTTGAGGCTAAGGCTGATATTCTTGTAAAGCTTGAGCTTTTCAATCCGGCAGGAAGCGTAAAGGACAGAGTTGCGGCAGCAATGATCGAGGATGCTGAGGAAAAGGGTGTTCTGAAGCCCGGAGCAACTATTATTGAGCCGACTTCAGGAAACACAGGAATTGGTCTTGCATCTATCGGTGTTTCAAAGGGTTATAAGGTTATTCTCACTATGCCTGAAACAATGAGCGTTGAGAGAAGAAACCTTCTCAAGGCATACGGTGCTGAGATAGTTCTGACAGAAGGCTCGAAGGGTATGAAGGGTGCAATAGCAAAGGCTGATGAGCTCAAGGAGCAGATCGATGGTGCAGTTATCCTCGGACAGTTTGTAAACCCCGCAAACCCTGCTGTACATCTGGCTACAACCGGTCCTGAGATATGGAACGATACAGACGGAAAGGTTGATATTTTCATTGCAGGAGTTGGTACCGGCGGAACTGTAACAGGTGTTGGTCAGTATCTTAAATCGCAGAATCCTGATGTGAAGGTATATGCAGTTGAGCCTGCTTCATCGCCTGTTCTTTCAGAGGGCAAGTCAGGCGCGCATAAGATTCAGGGTATAGGCGCCGGCTTTGTTCCGGAGGTACTTGATACAAATGTATATGACGGTGTTATCAAGGTTGAGAATGATAATGCATTCTTCGCAGGAAACAAATTTGCAAAAACTGAGGGTGTTCTTGTAGGTATTTCATCAGGTGCAGCGCTTTATGCGGCTGCAGAGCTTTCGAAGCTTCATGAAAATGAGGGTAAGGTTATTGTAGCTCTTCTTCCTGACACCGGTGAGAGGTATCTTTCTACAGCACTTTTTGATTAATACTCCATATAATTAAAGCAGGTCAGTTCAAATTGAACTGACCTGCTTTTTAGTATTCATAATCATCGAAATCATAATCGTCATAAAGTTCGCCGAGATATTCTGTAAAGTTATCTTCAAGCATTTCATAGTCAATATCCATTGCGTTTTCAGAATCTGCAATATCTTCAATATCCTCATAGTCTTCTTCATCATCAAAAATGCAGACTCCGAAGCATATACGCTTCCCATTTTCATCAGCAACAGCATTCAGAGGAATAAACTCATTATACTGTGAGACCATAGTTAGCAAAATAGATTGTATCTGCTTCTGAACTGCCGATGCATCAGCTCCGTCAGGAATATCAATGCTGTAGTATGCTGAACTCTTATTATCATTTCTGAACTCATCAAGTTTTTTTGGAAGCTGATATATATTGCCTATATTTTCGGCATTTGCACAGATGTAGCATAGCTTTGTACTTGTACATTTTATATCTGACTCAGCCGTATGATCCCACGGATAATCGCCAAGCTCCTTTACAGAATCGGGAACGTTGAAAAATGCATAGGCTGGTTCTTTTATTCCGCAGTCCATCAAAACATCGACGTGATACCAGTCGCCGTCAATTTTCACCTGATCCCACGCGTGCTCTCCGTTTTCAGTTGAGTGTATAATCTTACATTCAATATCAAGTGCATCCATAAACAGCTTGAAGGTAGTTGCATCACCCACACAAATTACAGAATGATCATGAAAAAAGCCATATGGGTTAGCTGAATTATCAGAATCAGTATCTGAATCTGTAATCGCATTCAAAGAGCTTTCATCAAATCTTGTGTTCTTAAAGATATAATCATATACAGCCTTTTCTTTTTCGTAATCACTCATATTATCATTGATGAGCTCATCAATAGCTTCTTTCAGGCTGTCATGAATATATTTGTCTTTCTCATTCAGTTCAGAACTGTCGCCGCTTTTATATGCGTTGATAACAGCGCTGTCATCATAGATCTTGTGAATATCATACTCATATTCATACTCTTTATCATTATATTCATTAATGCTTTCCGAGAGCTTCTCTATCGTTGCAGACAGCTTGTCAATTTTCTTTTCCATAGCTTTTATTTCGCTGCTGTTATCCTTTACTTCCGTATCGGAACAGCCGCAGCAAAGCATCAGAGCGAGAATAGCTGCAATTACTTTTTTTGAATATATACTCACACGCACGTGTGTCACCTCATGCTATTATTTAGTTTTTCTTTAATACTGTCAGTATCATCCGACACTATCATTATCCAGAAGCCGTTTGTTTCATAAATCTGGGCAGATTCTAATTTAGGCATTTCTGACGGCTTGTAATTCTCAAACTGAGTTTTTCTGTTGCTTAGTCTTGCTTCAAGCAGATTTTTCGCCGAAGCACCTTCTTTAAGCTTTAATACTGACAGCTCATCGGCTGAGCCGTTATCACCGTAAGCAATAGCACCGTCAACTATTTCGTCATAGTCAATACCGTAAAGCTTTTTCGTATTTGATTTGAATATATCATCTGCATAATAAGCCTTTTCAGTCATATTATCAGCCGCTGCAGAGTTTATCAGTTCATCAGCCGATATTTCGACAGCTGTTGATGAAGACATACTCTCATTTGACGTTAAACTATCTTCTTTAGAATCGCTTTCTGCACAAGCTGTTAAACCAACAATTAACAGAGATGAAAGCAGAACACTTAATAGTTTTAGTTTCATGTTATCCCTTTCTATAAACATATATTGACAGTAAGAACATTATATCACTATAAGTTCTTACTGTCAATGATAGATAGTTAAATATTATTATTATATATCCGAGGATTTTTATACAAAATCATTACCAGGGCTTTACTGTTCCGACAATTTCGGATATGTTTGAAATGTTATTATCAATGCAGAACCTTTCAAGCCCTTCAATTACTTTTACAGGAGTAAAAGGATCAGCAAATATTGCAGCACCGATTTGTACCGCACTTGCTCCAGCCATCATAATTTCGACTGCATCTTCCCATGTTGCTATGCCGCCCATTCCCATTACAGGAATATTTACTGCATTTGCAACCTGCCATACCATTCTTACAGCTACAGGGAACACAGCAGGACCTGAAAGTCCGCCTACGTTGTTTTTGAGAATCGGTCTGCCGGTTTTTATGTCTATTCTCATTCCAAGCAGTGTATTAATGAGAGAAACAGCGTCAGCTCCGTTTGCTTCAACGCTTTTTGCTATCTCGGTAATGCTGGTTACGTTAGGGGAGAGCTTAACCATTAACGGCTTTTTAGTAGCCTCTCTGACAGCTTTTGTAACAGCACCGGCAACATTACAGTCAGTACCAAAAGCGGCTCCGCCCTGTTTTACATTAGGGCAGGAAATGTTTAGCTCTATCATTTCAACATCGGTCTCATCAACCTTAGCTGCAAGCTCAGCACATTCTTCTACGGTTGAGCCAGCAATATTAGCGATTACCACTATATCGCTCTTCCTGAGGTTTGGCAGTTCATAATTAATAAACTTATCAACACCGCCGTTCTGAAGACCTACAGAATTAAGCATTCCGCTTGGAGTTTCTGCAACTCTTGGACCGGGATTTCCTTCTCTTCTGTGCAGAGTTGTACCCTTAACAGAAATACCACCCAACATAGAAAGAGGATACAAGCTTTCGTATTCTCTTCCATATCCGTATGTACCGCTTGCAGGAATTACAGGGTTTTTGAATTTCACTCCGCAGAAATTAGTTTCAAGTCTGTTACTCATCAAAAACCACCTCCTCGCTGTTAAATACAGGTCCGTCTTTGCAAACGTGAGAATTGAACTCTTCTCCGTTTTTGACAGTTTTACATACGCATACAAGGCAAGCGCCTACACCGCAGGCCATTCTTTGCTCTAGTGAAACTTGACACTCTATATTGTATTCCTTACATATTGCTGTAACATTTTTAAGCATTACCATTGGTCCGCAGGAATAAACTATATCAGGTTTAGAAGCTTCTATTTCAGCTTTGAGAGCCTCGGTAACAAAGCCCTTTATTCCGGCCGAGCCGTCATCTGTACAGAGCACATTTTTAGCACCGATCGAAGTAATATCGTCTTGTAAAATTACTGCCGCCATATTTCTGAAGCCTGAAATAACAACCGCATTTTGACCGTACTTTTTTGCAATTGAAATCATTGGAGGAGTTCCTATTCCTCCGCCTACGCAAATTGCTTTTTTGCCCTTTTCAAGTACTTTGAAACCATTTCCGAGAGGAGCTATCAGGTCAATACTATCGCCTTTATTAAGCTCTGCGAGCTTTTCGGTTCCTTTTCCTCTGATCTCAAAAACCAGTCTGATAGTACCTTTTTCTTTGTCTATATTGCAGATAGAGATCGGTCTTCTGAGGAAGAACCCTTCTGCAGAGGCCTGGACAAATTGTCCCGGCTCAGCAAGCTCCGCGACCTCAGGACATAATATCTCAAAATCATAAATGCCTTTTGCAAGGTTTTTCTTTTCAATTATTTGGAAATTTCCCTGCTTGTACATCTTATCACTCCTGTCAGTAAATCTTTATATTATTATATCTCAAATAGAAGTGAATGTCAAGAATATGTATTTTGGATATTATTCTGTAATGAATGATTCAGCGACTGCATAGATAAATCTGCTGTTTGAAGGCTTAAATGATGGTGTGATAGCATAGATTCCGAAGTATTTAATAAGTTCGGTCTCAGGTATCTTGTCCCACGAGTTATTGACAACGGTTCTTATGCTTCTCTCAACAGAGCCAGTAGAAACCTTATGCTTTTTTGCAATCAAAGGATATATTGATTTTGTCAGACTCAGATTCTCATCTTGATTAGAGATTATAAGTTCAACAGCATCAATAAGATATTTATATCCTATATAGTTAGGTGCTACACAAAGCTCTCTGAGTGCAGTTCTGATACCTGATGCTTCTGACGCAGTATTTCTCTTTTTTGTTTTACCACAAGCTATATCTTCTAAAATGATTCTGCATATTTCATCTGTAGAATCTGTATGAGAAACTATGCGGTCAATACGTTCGGATACAGGATCAATGTCGCTGATTTTGTCGGGCGCTGAGTAGATAAGAGTATATGAGTGCCCGTAATTTTCATTGATATGCTTCAGAAGAGATTTCCTTTCTTTCATGCTTTGTTCTACGAAAAGCATATCGGGGCAGCAGCTTGAATATCTGCTGAGAAGTATAAACGGATCATCTTTTGCGGTAAACACAGTTAGTCCTTTGCTTTCCAGTTCTGCCTTGAGACCAAGTCTTTCATTCACGCTATTGTCAATCAGGATTGTTGTCATAAACTATCATTCTCCAAATAAAAAATAGTGCTTTCTTTTGAAAGCACTATAATTATACAATTTTATCCTGATAATTTCAATATAATTCGATATAATTTAACGAAATATCCATAATATATTCAGCTTTTGCGGAATGGCAGATGCCGCATTAATAGTTTGTTCACCAAAATTGTCGCTTTCTGTCGATATATTTATGATAATTGTCTGCTTTTGTCGATTATATCGCTTAGAACCGGAATTTAAATATTAAGATAAAAGATTTAAGTTCAAATTTATCCCATGAACTCAACTTTTCCGGAACTTCTGGCTTTCTCCATAACTTCATCAAAGTCATTGCAAAGCTTTGAGTACTTCAGCTTTTTATCAATGATTATTGCACCGCAGCGCATGGAAACTTCTACTTCTCCGCCGCTGTATGAAGTCTTTTCTCCATTATGGGTAATAACCTTTTCAGCTATGGACATAACATAATTCTTATCAAAGCTTTCGGTAATCATAACAAACTCATCTCCGCCCATTCTCAGACAGAGCATATTATCATCGGCTGCTTCATTGATGCGTCTGAACGCTTCGATCAGCACCATATCACCGGCTTTATTGCCAAGCTCATTATTAATTACCATAAGGTTCTGAACATCAAAGCAAAGTACATAAGTACCTGACTGTGATCTTAAATAGTCATAGAATTCGCTTACATCAAACTTTTTATTATTCATAATAACATCTCCTTCAAGATATTCGGGATTGAGCCTCGGGAAGAGTATGGCATTTCCCTTCCACTCCTTTTTGAAGCGGGAAGGGGAGATGCCCCATACATTAGTAAAGGCTCTTGTAAACACCTCATGAGAGTTATAGCCGTACTTCATTGCAGCATCAAGAACAGAAATGTCATTCTGGAGCATATCCTTGCCGGCAAGAGTTATTCTTCTCTTGGTAATATACTCTTTGATGCTGAGATGTGTACAGTATTTCCACGTTTTCTGTAAAGAAGACAGCGAACAGTAGCAATTTGAAGCAATATCGTTCTGAGAAAATTCATCGGTAAGATGTGCTTCGATATAGTCGAGCGCTGTTACAAACAGAATGAAGCTGTTCTCATAAACTCTCATAAAAATCTCCTGATAAGTAACGTTACTATGATAATACTATAACATAATTATAATGAGATTTCTTGATTTTTTGAGTAAAATACATAATTACCCACTCAAATTCCGAACGGATATATGTTATTACTCAGGGAGTGCAATCTTAGGAAGGAAAGAAATAATATCCTCCTTCATTCTGATAACCTCACGTCTTGCAGCTTTTGCAAAGTCTTTTTCGTCACAGTCCTTTTCTTTCTTGTAGGCGCACATTACACCTCTTGATGAGTTTACAATAGCACCGAGACCGTTTTTGTCAAATGCGTGAGAAACGCCCTCAGCGCCGCCGCCCTGAGCACCGTAGCCGGGCACAAGGAAGAATGTATGAGGCAGAGCAGCACGCATTTCTGTAAGCTGCTCAGGATATGTAGCGCCAACTACAGCACCAACACCTGAATAGCCGTATTTACCCATATCGTTTTTACCCCAGCGTTCGCACATATCGCCGACAGTAGCATAAACAGTCTTGTTACCGATCATAAGGTCCTGAAGCTCTCCGCTGGATTTATTTGAAGTTTTTACAAGCACATAAATGCCCTTATCGTATTTTTTGCACATCTCAAGCAGCGGGTCAATTCCATCAGAGCCAAGATATCCGTTTACGGTAAGTGCATCAGCACCGAATGCTTCTACGCTTTCGCCGCCAACGTCAGTAAGACCAAGATGAGCAGCAGCATACGCTTCCATTGTAGCGCCAATATCGTTACGTTTTCCGTCAGTGATGACAAACATTCCTTTTTCTTTAGCGTACTGTATTGTCTTGTAAAGAGTCTTTACGCCTTCATATCCATACATCTCATAATATGCTGCCTGAGGCTTTATTGCGGGGCAGATATCATGGATCTCGTCTATGATTTCTTTATTAAACTGCAGAATTGCTCTGGCAGCACCTTTTAGAGTCTTGCCATACTTTTTGAACTTTTTAGCCTTGATATACTCAGGCACATACTCAAGCTTCGGGTCAAGTCCTACAACCGAAGGATTCTGAGTTTTTACAATGTTTTCTATAAGTCTGTCAAAAGCCATTTTTATACCTCTTTCTGATAATTATAGCTGATATACGAGTTTTCCGCCGCAAATAGTATACAGGTTCTTACCCTTGAGCTTTTCACCTTTAAACACCGTGTTCTTGCTTTTTGAATTAAGCTCAGATGGTATTACCTCCCACTCAAGATCGGGATCAAAAATGCAAAGATCAGCGGTCTGTCCGACTTCGATTTTAACAGGAGGAATGCCCATGATCTTTCTGGGGTTAATCGACATTATCTGAGCAATTTTTGAGAGATCAGCTTTTCCTGTATGATAAAGCTTTGTAAGTGTAGCAGCAAGAGATGTCTCAAGGCCGACTACGCCATTAGGAGCTTTCTCAAAATCAGCTTTTTCTTCGGCTGAATGAGGAGCATGATCTGTGATTATACAGTCAATAGTTCCGTCAAGAACTGCCTCTAAAACAGCCTTTCTGTCATCCTCTGTTCTGAGAGGTGGCGACATTCTGAAGTCAGCATCTCTTGCAAGAAGTTTTTCATCAGTGAAATAGAAATAATGCGGAGCTGTTTCACAGGTTACTTTTACACCGTCATTTTTAGCCGCACGAATTATATTCACGCTTCCTCTTGTGGATACATGACAAATGTGTATTCGGGCATTACAGCTCATCGCAAGACAAATCTCACGAGCAGTTATATAATCCTCGGAAGCTCTATCCATGCCTTTAACACCAAGCTGCTCAGATATTCTGCCCTTATTCATAATACCGCCGTTGATGATTTTAAGGTCCTCACAATGAGAAGCAACAAGCAGACCGTTTTCATTTGTTTTTTCTATTGCCTGTCTCATTATTTCTGCATTCTCAACAGGTCTCCCGTCATCGGAGATCATTTTAACTCCAGCGGCAATAAGCTCTTCATAATCGCAGAGCTCTTCACCCATCATACCTTTGGTAACGCAGGCAATCGGATAGATATTAATACCCGTCTGACGAGCCTTATCAATTATGTATCCGACCTTTTCGGCGTTGTCAATTGCAGGCTTTGTATTAGGCATACAAGCAACACCTGTAAAGCCGCCAGCCTTTGCAGCATTAGCGCCTGTTATAAGATCCTCTTTATAGGTCAGACCGGGGTCACGGAAATGAACGTGCATATCAAACAGCCCGGGCAGAACACAAAGTCTGCCCTTGCCGTCAATTACCCTGCTGAACTCAGCATCTGATTTTCCGATCTTTTTGATTATACCGTCTGATATCTCAATATCAGTGATTTCATCAAGACCGCATTGAGGATCACAAACATAAACGTTCTTTATCAGTAATTCCATAAGTTTTCAGGCATTAAAAGCCATCCTCCGTTCTATTTTAGTTATGTCCACTGTAGAACGACTCGCCATAGTTCTCTCTGTCGCAGCTATAAACGAGATCGGTATTCTCGATAATAAACTTACAGCTTGCCTTCTTTTCTTCATCGGGAATATCTTTATTTTCCTTATCAGGGAGCTCAAGGCTCTTATAGGAAATAGTAGAGAAAAAGCCGAGCTTTGTACCAAGATCATAGGACTTGTCTATTTTATTTGGCTTAAAGAGAATCTGTATTCTGTGATTATCTTCATCAATCTTGAACCAACCCTCAGCTATAGTGTGAGTGTCCTTGCCCTTTTTGTTAACCTCAGTCATTTTGAAAGCACCGGTTTTGTTCATAGCAAATCTGATACCCTGATCTTCATCAAGCCACGAACCGTAAATAAGCTCTCTCGAATCTCCCGATTTTGAAGGCTGACTGAAAATGTAAGTGCACACAAAAATTGCTGCAATTGCAATGATAAGGAAAATAATTCCTAAAATTGTAGATATAATCTTCTTTGCCAGACTTGGTTTCTTCATTGTAAAGACCGCCTTTCGTTTACTTCTTTATTTCGAGGATAGCACCTCTGTTGCCTGATGTTACAAGTGAGGCATATCTTGCAAGATAGCCTGTTGTAATCTTAGGCTCTCTGGGCTTCCAGTTTTTGCGTCTTTGTGCAAGAACATCATCGGAAACCTTAAGCTCTAAACTGCAGTTATCTATGTCGATAGCAATTATATCGCCCTCTTCCACAAGTGCGATAGGTCCGCCGACTGCAGCCTCAGGAGAAACGTGACCGATAGATGCGCCCTTTGTAGCACCGCTGAATCGACCGTCGGTAATGAGAGCAACTGTAGAGCCCAGACCCATTCCTGCAATAGCAGATGTAGGATTAAGCATTTCTCTCATTCCGGGGCCGCCCTTAGGACCTTCGTATCTGATAACAACAACGTCACCTTCAACGATTTTACCGCCTCTGATAGCAGCGATAGCCTCTTCTTCACTGTCAAATACTCTTGCAGGACCTTCATGCTGAAGCATTTCAGGTGCAACCGCTGATCTCTTTACTACACAGGTATCAGGAGCAAGGTTGCCCTTTAGAACTGCGATACCGCCTGTCTGTGAGTAAGGATTATCAATAGGTCTGATGATCTCAGGATTTCTGTTTACAACTCCGCTGATATTTTCACCTACAGTTTTGCCTGTAACAGTGATACAGTCGGTATTTATAAGATCCTTCTTGGAAAGCTCATTAAGAACTGCATAAACTCCGCCTGCTTCGTTAAGGTCCTCCATATAAGTATGACCTGCAGGAGCAAGGTGACAAAGGTTCGGAGTTCTCTTGGAGATCTCATTAACAAAATCAAGATCAAGCTCTATTCCGCATTCATGAGCTATTGCAGGTAGATGGAGCATGGAATTTGTGGAACATCCGAGAGCCATATCAGCAGTGATCGCATTGATGAAGGCATCTTTTGTCATTATATCTCTTGGTCTTATATTCTTTCTGTACATTTCCATAACCTGCATACCTGCACGTTTTGCAAGCTTTATCCTTTCGGAATATACAGCAGGGATAGTTCCGTTTCCTCTGAGACCCATACCGATCACTTCGGTCAGGCAGTTCATAGAGTTTGCAGTATACATTCCGGAGCAGCTTCCGCAGGTAGGACATGCCTTGTTCTCAAATTCCTCAACGTCGTCAAGAGTAAACTTTCCTGCATTATATGTACCGACAGCCTCGAACATACTGGAGAGGGAAGTCTTCTTTCCCTTTACGTGTCCTGCAAGCATAGGACCGCCCGATACGAAAACAGTAGGAACATTAACTCTTGCAGCTGCCATAAGCAGTCCCGGTACATTTTTGTCGCAGTTAGGCACCATAACGAGCGCATCAAAGTGATGAGCCAGAGCCATACACTCTGTAGAGTCAGCGATAAGGTCACGGGTAACGAGCGAATACTTCATTCCTACGTGACCCATAGCGATACCGTCACAGACAGCGATCGCAGGGAATACAACAGGTGTTCCGCCTGCCATTGCAACACCGAGCTTAACAGCTTCAACTATCTTGTCGATGTTCATGTGACCCGGTACTATCTCATTGTATGAGGATACAATACCAACGAGTGGTCTTTTCATTTCCTCGGCTGTCATACCGAGTGCATTAAACAGTGATCTCTGCGGAGCCTTATCTACTCCGTCACAAAAAAATGATTTTGATTCTGACATAATAATTACCTTCTTTTATTATAGTTTTTTCTGCAAAGCAGATGAAATTTTATCAAAGCATTGGAGTTTCGCCCGGTGCAGGACTGGCGTTAAGCATAATGCTTGTCGCTTTAACAGTAAGATATGGTATATAGTTTGAGATATAGCTTGCACTTTTCTCGATCTCTTTAGTGTATTTTTGAATCTGACTCGGCTGCGGTCTGTATGATGTTATCATTTTGGCACAATTGGCTTTGAAATCAGCTTCTAAAATCTTCTTGATAGCATCATATTTCTGTCTTACGCTCACCTCAACACGAACCGTTCCATGACCTGCAAGTCTTACAGTTTCGTTGTTGCAGTCAGCGTAAAGGATAGCACTGTTAAAACCTATTTTGACAGTTGTTTCAACGCCCGGTTCAATATAAACAACCTCTTCTTTAGGCGTGCTTACAGGAGCACTTGCCTGCGGCTGAGCAGGAACCTGATTGTTTACAGGTGCCGCTGTGCCGGCATCAGGTGCAGGAGCAGCCTGTGCATTATTCTCGGGCTTTTTTATGCCCTCCTTGAATTTAGTTTTATCAGCTGAGCCGTTTATTTTTCCGTCATCTAAAAAGTCAGCAAGCTTATCCAGTAATCCCATATTTACCTCTCCTTATTGAGTCCTAAGAATGCAGCACCTATAATGCCTGCATCATTTCCAAGTTTAGCAATAACGATCTCAGTGTTTTTAGCTGAGTTCTTTGTGTATATTTCCTTGGCAACAAGCTCTTTCAGCGGCAGAAGCAGCGGATCGCCCTCGTTGCATACACCGCCGCCAATACATAGAATGTCGGGCTGGAAAATATTTATCGTGTTTGTGATACCGCAGGCAAGATAACGAATGTACTTATCAACTACCTCTTTACCGGCTTTGTCTCCTGCTCTCATAGCGTTGAAAGCTGTTCTTGCAGAGATTTTTCCGTCTTCCTCGTTCATTTTCCACATAATTGAGTTCTTATCATCAAACATAGCTTCCTTTGTCATTCTGACAAGGCCTGTAGCTGATGAGAACACCTCAAAGCAGCCCTTTCTTCCGCAGGTACACTCAGGAC
>DGRP01000039.1 GCA_002391065.1 Ruminococcus sp. UBA4385
TCAGAATACATCTGAATGAATCTTCTGTAGCAATCCCAAGCCCATCTTGCATTACCGGACTTAGCAGCAATAGTCTCAACAACTGTCTCGTTAAGACCAAGGTTAAGAATGGTATCCATCATACCGGGCATAGATGCTCTTGCACCTGAACGAACGGAAACGAGAAGAGGATTCTCCTTATCTCCGAACTTCTTACCTGTGATTTCCTCCATCTTTACGATATACTCATTGATCTCAGCCATGATCTCATCACTGATTCCGCCGTCCTCATAGTACTGAGTACAAGCCTCTGTAGTGATTGTAAAGCCCTGAGGAACAGGGAGGCCGATGTTTGTCATCTCAGCAAGGTTTGCGCCCTTTCCGCCGAGAAGCTCTCTCATATTGGCATTGCCTTCTGAGAAAAGATAACAATACTTCTTTGCCATTGGTTTCTACCTCCAATTATTTTTGTCTTTCCGCAGACACAGACAAAACGCCCGTGAACTACAGGATATATATATTATAACAGATTTCAATCAAAATTACCATAGGTTTATACCATTTTCGTGCAAAAAATCCTGCACAATCTTTAGTCAAAATTTATATGCACCTTGCACAAAAGCCGCTTGCTACAAAAACAAGCGGCTGTGAAAATTTTATAGATAAATTATGAAAATAAATCTTAAAGACCAAGCTTTAAGGTCTTCCCTTCTACGCTGACACCATCAGACAGAGTGATAGGAATCTTTTGCTCATCAGTAAAGCCTATAGTTTCGCCGTTTTTAAGCTGAACCTCTTCCGAAACAACATACTCACAGAAAGCAAAGATCATACCAATAACATCGTTAGGCTGCAGCTGAGTATCCACAACCTCCATTTCCTCATAGCCCAGTGCTCTCATACCTGATGTGTAAGCGCAAAGGCCGTCATCGGTCAGATACATTCCACCGAAAACAATAATCGGGATTGGAAGCTCATCTTTTTTTATGGTCTCAGCAAAGTTTATATAGAACTGCTTCTCATAAACTGTCGGTGCTTTATAAATGCCTATAGCATTATCAAGCTTCAGGAGTGATGCCGCTACCTTAGCAAATAAAAGTGCCTGATCGAGCGCATCAAACTTATTCATAACAGCAAGGAGCACCTGTGCTTTATGCTCTGCAACAAACTTAGCGGAATCCTGCCAGAATACATTTCTTTTAGCAGCCTCTTCGGCTTCATTATTAGGAACAGGGCTTGGCAGCAGCGAGCAGGCAACTACCATTTCGCCTACATTGAAAACAACAGCGTTATCTTTTACCTCATCTGTAACTTCAATATCCCAGTCCTCTTTAAGTATTTTGAAAAACCGAAGCCAGTCCATATTTGCGTCTTTATAAAGGACAAAACCACTCAGGACATTGCCCTCCCCTTCTTTTATCTGCTTCTCGATATTATTATCAGCCATATTGTACCTCCGTTATAATAGTTTAGTGCGCCTGATGCGATTCGAACGCACGGCCTTCAGAGTCGGAGTCTGACGCTCTATCCAGCTGAGCTACAGGCGCATAAGCTCTCAATAAAGAGAGCTAAGTTTTTATCTTATCTTTGATCCGCAAGGTAAGCTCTGATCGGGAAATACAACCGCAGCTCCGCCATCGGGTGTATCCGCTGCAAGTATCATTCCCTGAGACTCAACGCCGCAGAGCTTAGCAGGCTTAAGATTAGCAACGATTATAACCTTCTTACCGATCAGGTCTTCAGGCTTGTACCATTCAGCTATGCCTGAAACTACCTGTCTTCCTCCGAAGCCATCATCAAGCTGTAAGCACAGGAGCTTCTTGGATTTCTTTACCTTCTCGCAGGACTTAACAAGTGCAACTCTGAGATCAGCTTTACCGAAATCATCAATAGAAATCTCAGACTCAAGCTCATCAGGTGTAAATTCATCACCTTTTTCGCTATCGGACAGATTTGCTTTAGCCTCGGCCATGTTCTTTTCAATTATAGCATTAAGTTCATCTATTTCTTTTACCATATCAATTCTCGGGAAAAGAATCTCGCCCTTACGGACAGTTACATTCAGCGGAAGAACATCAAACTTTCCTGCATTATCATAGGTTGTATGTTCTGCTGATGCGCCGATCTGCTCCCAAACCTTAGGCATTGTTGTCGGCATAAACGGTGACAGAAGAGTTGATATAACTCTGATTGCTTCGAGCAGGTTATAAAGAACAGAAGCAAGTCTTGCCTTCTTGCTTTCTTCCTTTCCAAGCTTCCAAGGCTCGGTTTCGTCAATATACTTGTTTGCGCGGTCAACTACAAGGAAAATCTCCTCCAGTGCGTTTTTAAGTCTTGTTTCGTCAACACAAAGGTCAACCTTATCACGCAGAGAAAGCACACTGTCTTTAAGCGAACTGTCAAATTCGCCCTCTTCCCTTTCCTCCGGAAGTGTACCGCCGAAATACTTGTCAGCCATAGCAACCGTTCTTGAAACAAGATTTCCAAAGCCGTTTGCAAGGTCGGAATTTATGCGGTTTATCATGATTTCATTTGAAAATCCGCTGTCAGCACCGAGAGCCATTTCTCTCATAATGTGATATCTGATAGAATCGACGCCATAGCGCTCACCAAGCATAAACGGATCGACAACATTTCCAAGAGACTTAGACATCTTCTGGTTTTCGCCGTTCTTATTCTGGAATGTTATCCAGCCATGCACGGCAAGATGCTTCGGCAGCGGCACATCAAGAGCCATCAGCATTGCAGGCCAGATTATAGCATGGAATCTCATAATATCCTTAGCTACCATGTGGACATCAGCAGGCCAGAACTTATCAAAATCGCTGTATGCACCATTATTATAACCCAAAGCGGTGATATAGTTAGAAAGTGCATCTATCCATACATATACAACGTGCTCGGGGTCAAACGTAACAGGTATTCCCCACTTGAAAGATGTTCTTGAAACGCAAAGATCTTCAAGGCCCGGCTTGATAAAGTTATTAACAAGCTCCTGAGCACGGTACTTAGGTCTGAGATAATCAGTCTCTAAAAGAAGCTTCTCTATCCTATCAGCAAACGGAGACATCTTAAAGAAGTATGCCTCTTCCTTTGCTTCAACCACAGGTCTGTGACACTCAGGACAGCAGCCGTGTTCATCAAGCTGGCTTTCAGTCCAGAAGCTCTCACAAGGGGTGCAATACTTGCCCTTGTATTCGCCTTTATAAATGTATCCTTTATCATATAGTGTCTTGAATATTTTCTGAACAGCCTCGACATGATAATCATCAGTTGTTCTGATGTATCTGTCATAGGATATATTCATATAGCTCCAGAGTTTCTTGAATGTATCAACTATTTCATCAACATACTGCTTCGGAGTAACACCCTTCTCAGCAGCCTTCTGTTCGATCTTCTGACCGTGCTCATCTGTGCCTGTCAGGAACATAACATCATAGCCCTGCATTCTCTTATACCTAGCTATCGAATCGCAGGCTACCGTAGTATAGCAATGCCCTATATGCGGATTGCCCGACGGATAATAGATAGGAGTTGTAATATAAAATGTTTTCTTATCCATTTTTAGTCCTCCTTAAACATACATAATATATTATTATACATCATTCAAGCAATTTAGTCAAGTCTTACAAAACAAAAAAGACGCAGCCATCTGACTGCGTCTCTATTACACAGAGGATCAAGCCATTCCTGCTGTGATAATAGCCATTTTGTAGACCTCATCAGCATTGCAGCCTCTTGAAAGGTCATTAATAGGAGCGTTAAGTCCCTGAAGAATAGGACCGTAAGCCTCAAAGCCGCCAAGTCTCTGAGCAATCTTATAACCGATATTTCCTGCCTCGATAAGCGGGAAAATGAAGGTGTTAGCCTTACCTGCAACGGGAGAATCGGGGCACTTGGTCTTAGCTACCTCAGCTGAAACTGCTGCATCGAACTGGAACTCACCGTCAATCACAAGCTCAGGGTCGATCTTTCTTGCTGCTTCTACTGCATCATGGCTGAGCTGAACAGTACCGCCCTTACCTGAGCCGTATGTTGAGAAGCTGAGCACTGCAACCTTAGGATCAATACCGAAGAAAGCTGCTGTTCTTGCTGTTTCAACAGCTACCTCAGCAAGCTGCTGAGCTGCTGTAAGTACTACATTGCCTTCCTTGTCAACCCTGTCAGTATAAGCGAGATTGATTGCGCAGTCACCCATTGAAATGGTCTCTTCAGCACCGTCTTTCTCTCTGAACAGAATAAACGATGAGCTTACAAGGTTTGAACCCTTCTTTGTTTTGATGATCTGAAGAGCAGGTCTTA
>DGRP01000173.1 GCA_002391065.1 Ruminococcus sp. UBA4385
TCTTCGTATCCTTCTCCCTCCGCCGTTTTTCTTCTTCCATCAAATTAGAGATATAGTCACATCTGGATATTTCCCCATAAGTCTTAGAAATATCCGAATAAACATCATACCGCTGCCGACAGCCTTCAAGGTTTTCCTTGAGGGCTGATATTTTTTTGCTCAAATTTTCAGTGCGCTCACGCAGACGGTCAATATCCTCAAGTGTGTGAACATCGTTGTTGTCCATAGCCTGCCTGCAAATCGCCATTTTGAGTTGTTCAGAAGCAGACAGTTTATCCTTAACTGATAACTCTTTATAAAGCTGCGCCTGTTCCCATAGGCTGACCAGACGGTTATGTTCTTCAATATAGTTATTTATCTCCTGCCTCTGCTTTTCATATTCTGCACGGATTTTTGTGATCCTGCCTTCCAAATCACCGATAGATACGATCCTGTCTTTGTTTATCACAGACAGCTGTGCAGACAGTTTGTAAACATCAAGATCGTTATCCGCAGAGTATTCCGCTGTGAGGATTCTCTTGCGTTGCACTTTTTTTCGCTGCTCGGCAAGTATCCGAACATCTCCGATGATAGCAACATAAGCCGCCCTCAACTTTGACTTACTATCCATGCTGGGAGTAGTTCCTGCACCTACTTCACGATAGAGTATGCAAGTTTTCAAGCTATCCTCGGTGTATTCCTCACCAAGCGTTTTAGTTCTGACAAACCGTTCCTGCCCGGGTGCTTTCACGGATATGTACTTTCCACGCTTGACCTCATATCCACGTTCTTCAAGCACCTGCATCAACTCATCAAGCGAGTTGACCGAGGGTATCAATTCGTCAATAGTTTGACGTATCTGCTCTTTCCATGAAGTGCCTTTCTTGTTCTGATTCCATTCATAGTAGCTGACCGACCGCCCCTTGTTTTCAAAATTGAGTGCAGGAGTAACTCCAAAGGCACGGCATACTCCGTTGGTGGTTTCTCTTGCCTGCCTTAAAGAATTGCGGTTGGCATAATACTTCTGACCGGACAGCGAGTAAGAATTGAGTATCATATGACAATGCACATGGCTGCGGTCAACGTGCGTTGCAATGACCGCCTGAGCATCGTCCCCAAAGTTCTTGCGGACAAAAGCCTTGGCTATCTTGTGAGCAAGCTCCGGCGTGACATTCTCTTCATCAGCAAAACTCATGATATAGTGGATAGCCTTAACAGTGGCTTTCCCCATAAGGGGCAGAGGGCTGTCAAAGTTATCTCTCGCAAATTGATTGTAAACCGCCTTCATCTGCAAGTAGGCGTCACGAGCGTTTGTAGTACAGTTTATCGAGGTAGTATAAACCATGTCCTCGGTCTTGTCGGGATTCAGGATATACCTTAAACTGTTGTCCACCGTAGAGTGGATACATATTGACTTAACGTATGGGATAACTCGCTCACCTCGTCCCGCAGCTTTTCTACATCTGCCGCATAGATATTGTTCGTTTCATTCGCTTTTTTAGCGATCTGATTAATGTTATTGGAAATGATACGCATACCGTTGAGCACAGGTGCCAAGTCTTTTACATTCAGAACATTCACCTCGGAATTTATAGCTCTGTCCCTTATGAAAGCCGTTGTTGACGTATGACAAGCCTCAGCCCTTCTCTCGACCTCTGCCCATTGCTGCATATCAAATGTTACCTTCTTCTCTTTTACTTGTTTATATTTTCTCATTGATGTATTGCTCCTTCCTGTTTTGTTATATTTTTTGTGTGCTGTCCTCGCAAGAGGGCATTGGTTAAGGGTGACGGGTTCCCTTAACATCAAAATCCGAGGGGTAACGCCGAGGATTTGGAAGAAAGTGGGAGAGTACGCACCACTTTCTATACTTGCTGGTAGAATGTTTTTAGCGAATGACGATAACTGCCATTCGCACGATCTTCAGCCCGTATGGGCTGCTGCCAAAAAAATTTTGCCTGCGCTAAAAGAAACTGTTTCAGCAGTCCCTTCTATTATTACCTAGGATTTTCAAAGAAAAGTTAAGGCAGTTTCGCATTGCTTCGGAAAACTTCGTATCATTAAACAAATCGGGGTATGTGAAATTGTGCAAAAAGTAGAATTTTTCAAAAAATTCGGATTTTGCCTTAACTTTTGACCCGAAATCCTAGGTATAAGTGAGAGGGTCAATTTCCCAAAGAAAAAATTTAGCCGATTTTCTTTTTTGGTTCGCCTATTGAATAGATGCTCTCGAATAGTTCAATGTGAGGGAGGAGATATGACAAACAATATCTTTCAAGACATCAAAGACAGGGTCGATCTAAAGGACCTCGTTCGCTATTATGGTCTGGAAGTGGACCGAGGCGGTTTTGCCTGCTGCCCGTTTCACAACGAGAGGAACCCTTCTTTTAAAGTCTATGAAGATCATTACCATTGCTTCGGCTGTGGTGAACATGGAGATCACGTTGACTTTGTTCAGAAGCTCTACGGACTTACGAATATTGAAGCTGCAAAGAAGATAAGTCACGATTTAGGGCTTGGTCTTGATAACGGAGAACTCGCCATTCCCGTGAAACCGAGATTACTCAAGCCCAAAAATGACGAGGCGTTTTTATTGTGGCTCGATGAGTCGGTGCATACGCTTCTTGAATACAAAAAGCTGCTGAATTATTGGGAGAAAATCTACGACCCCCGCAGCCCGATAGATAATGTCGATGACCGTTATCTTGAAAGCATAAACAAACGGGGCTATACCGAGTACTATCTCGATAAGCTGCTATACGGAAATGAGAGTGAACAGCGTAAGTTTTATGAAATGGACAGGGACTATCCTCTGAACATAAAAAAACGGCTGGATCAGCTTGATGCTGTCAGCCGGACTGCGCCAAAACACGCAATGTGAAATATGGAGGTAAAACTAATGATAAAGTTTATAATAGGTACAATGGTCGGCGGGACAATCGGCTTTTTCACCGCAGCGCTGCTTGCTGCCGCCAAGAGGGGAAATGACTATGAGGTTTGATAACAGAGATACAGAGTTTTTCATGTACCTTGTAAAAACTTTTGTTGCGGACAAGAGTACATACCTGCTGCCGGCAAACGAGTTTTACAAAACTGATTCAACAAAAACGCTGCTTGGTTATTATGATGAGGAATATGTGTATCTGATACCATCGGTCATAATTGGTATGTGTGAGGATTACCTGACTAAGCTCGGCAAGCCCCACGTCAATATCCAAAATGTTCTGAATACGCTGTTCAGGGCGAACCTCATCAAAGTCGGCTGGGTGATGCGTAAGGATATGAGATACCGCCCGGAGAAAAGGATAGGCGGTAAGCGAAGGAGATACATCACCTTCATCAGAAAGGAACTTACAAAGGAAAGGAATATAAACAATGTCTAATGAAAAAATCATTATGATGATGCTGTGCTTCGGAGTTAGCATAACCGAGCTTGCCGACCAGCTTATATTATCGGAGGAGGAAATGGTCGATAATCTCAACACCGAAATGGACATTGCTGAAAGCTTTGAGGCAATGCTGGCGATAGCTGAAATCGTAAAAAGAGGGGAGAGGGCATAATGGATACACAGGAATTTACAAGAGAGCTGGCAGCTCGCAAGGGTATATCAGAACAGACAGCTTACCGCTACATAAATTCGGTGATGGACACCATTCGGCAGGTGCTTGCCGAGGGTGACGAGGTGAGGATAGGCAGCTTCGGCAAGTTTACCGTTGTCACCGATCTGGAGGGCAACAAGACTGCTATGCTCTGTTCGGGCAAGTCGCTGCGGCAGGCTTTGACGGCGGGGGAGGGGATAGTCTGAACGAGCCGAAGGAGGTTCAACGCAAGGTTGGCGGATATAACGTGACTATCACCTTCAAGGGGTATAACCCTGATATTAAGAATAAGATACTCGACCTGCTGTGTGATAATTTTGAACATCGTGTCATGAACGGAGCACGGAAGGGTGGTAATAATCGACCCGTTGCCAATAATGCTGATGAAAAAGATTATAAAAGTGATAATGGTTAAGGTTATCACTAAATTCAGTTGACAGGCAAAATAGGAGAACACAGCTTTTTAGGCAAAAAAAGAAAGGGGGCTGCCACGCAGCAGCCCCGCTATTCCAAGGAACAGCTATAGCATTATTCTTTCATAGCAAGTAGCACCTGCATATCCTCGTCACTAATGACAAAGTCAAGCTCGGTGTTCTGTTTGATATATTCCTCGTGGACAGATTTCGGCAGAGGAAGCGTTCCGAGCTGGAGGTCAAAGCGGTTTGCAAGCTGAGATACAGAAACCCCGTATTTTTCAGCCATAGCTTCGATCTCTGCCTTGCCCGACAGCCTGCCTGTTGCATTAGGGGAGTAGGCTTCAACAAGAATGTCATTCGCCTTGCAGAAATCCATAAGCTCCTGCGGAACGTGACCGATATGCACTCTGATCTGGTTTACCATAGGCTTTATCCTTGCGTTGTCGATCAGATTTTGCAGATCATCTATGCTGAAATTTGAAACGCCGATCGCTTTGAGCTTGCCGGCATCATAGGCCTCCTCAAAGGCTTTCCAGACTGCAAGGTTCTCTTCGTTGTAGGTCTTGCTCTGATCTCCGCCCCAGGGTCTCGGCCAGTGTATCAGCATAAGGTCAAGGTAGGGGGTATCGAGCCTTGCGAGGGAATCATTGATGTGACGGACAGCTTCATCATAGGTCTTTATCTCGGCAGGCAGCTTTGACGTGACATTATAGCTTTCACGGGGCTTGCCGCTCGCCTTCATTCCCTTGCCGACGCCTGCTTCGTTGCCGTAAGCGATAGCCGTGTCGATGTGAAGATAGCCGATGTCGAGAGCGTATTTTACAACTCGATCTGCGTC
Source organism: Ruminococcus sp. UBA4385 (assembly GCA_002391065.1). The sequence continues at coordinate 4,834 of DGRP01000173.1, forward strand.
CTGCTCCGAGGTCTGCCATGTGCCGAGTGCGACCTTCGGTATCTTGTTTCCGTTTGCCAGCGTATAGGTCTCCTGATAGATCATAGAGAACACCTCCTGTTATTATTTGGTATATTATACCATATTGCAGGGGAAATTGCAATACCTTTTTTATATCATCAGATGTATGTTACCTTATTCCCTGTCCTCTCCAGCGGCTTCCGGAAGGGGAGTCCGTCCTCGGTATCAGCATACCCGATAGCCAGCGCACCATAGATACGCTCGTTTTTCTCAAGCCCAAGAGTGCGCTCATACTCAAGCAGAGCCTTGTCCTCGTTCAGCCATTTGAGCTGGTTTATCCAGCAGCTGCCGAGGTCAAGCTCGTTAGCGGCTATCATCATGTTTTCAAGGGCGCAGGCACAGTCAGCTATGTTGTTGCCGTAGTCCTTCTGATTAGCCACGATTATCAAGGTGTCCGGATTGTAGTGGAAAATGTAATTACCCTTTTTCGAGGCTCTGATCGAATTGGCAATAGACTTATACATACCCTCGGTGATCTCCATTTGAGCAAAAGCCGACTGTGCAAGTTCAGCAAGCTTGTTGAGGACTTCCTTTTTTCTCACCACGATAAAATGGCAGCTCTGTGAGTTACCGCCGCTTGGTGCAAAGCGCCCGGCAATTACAATCTTATCAAGCTTTTCTAACTCAACAGACTTGTCGGAAAAGCGGCGGGTGCTGCGGCGGGTTTTTATGGCTTCGAGTGTGGTCATGTATATTTCTCCTTATACTATTTATTTACAAATTCATCTATTACTGCCATTATCTCATCAAGCCGTTTCTCTCCGATACCGCTGATGCTGCCTATCGCCTTACGCAGCTCATCAAGGTCAACACTTGCGGTTTCAATGCTTTCAGCCCCCTGCCTGTAAATATCGGTTAGAACATTCTGCATTTGCTCTCGGCTCATTTTCTTAAGCTCTTTATATAGGCTTCTTGGTAATTCAAATCCTTTTTCTTCTGACATTACTGTACTCCTTCTGATGTTCATTGAGCATTGCTGAAGTATTCCTTTAATAAAGGTATATTTAATTATACCATACCGCCCCCAAATAGTCAATTCAGAGCAAATCATACAATTGAATATAATAGGCTAATCAGAGTAACCAGCGCAGAGCTGTAAGGCGAGGCAAGGCGCAAGGCTAAAACAAATATCGGTTTTGCGCTTTAAATCGTTGACAAATAGATCAAGATGTGCTATACTATTATTATAGAAGGCATCTTGACAACAGAATAACCACAAATTGGACAAAACAACGATTTATCTACCGATATTTAGAAAGCAAAAACTGAAATCGGAGGTAAACGTAATGAATATAGCTTATACATTATATAGAGTGTCAACTAAACAGCAGGTCGATAAAACTAAAGACGACATACCTATGCAGAGGGAAGCCTGCCATGAGTTTGCTGATAAAATGGGGTGGACGATAGGCAAGGAGTTTCTCGAAAAGGGTGTATCGGGCTTCAAGGTTTCTGCTAATGACAGAGATGCTATCCAGGACTTAAAGGCTGCGGCACTTAGTAAGGAATTCGATATTCTCCTTGTGTTCATGTTCGACCGTATAGGAAGAATTGATGATGAAACGCCATTCATAGTAGAGTGGTTTGTCAAGCAGGGAATAAGAGTATGGAGCGTTCAGGAGGGCGAGCAGAGGTTTGAAAGCCATGTTGATAAGCTGATGAACTATATTAGGTTCTGGCAGGCATCGGGCGAGAGTGAAAAGACCTCTATGCGAATCAAGACGAGAATGCAGCAGTTAAGAGCAGAGGGAAGCTATACTGGCGGTCCGGTGCCTTTCGGATATACTCTTGTGAATACCGGAAGAAAGAATAAGCGAGGCAAAGATGTTCATGACCTTGCAATAGAGCCTGTTGAAGCAGAGTGGGTGAGAGACATATTCTCCAAGACCCTGCGAGAAGGCTACGGCTCCTTCAGATGTGCTGAATACCTTAATAAGCAGGGGGTGAAAACGCATAACGGCTCAAAGTTCCAAAGCAATTCTATTATCAGGATCCTGAAAAACAGATTGTACTGCGGATATATGGGCTCCGGAGAAAACGTATCCCCTAAATTGCAGGAGTTACAGATCATCGACGAGATGACCTTTGAACGAGTTCAGTTGATACTTGAACAGAGAGCTGTCAAGTATGATAAAAAGTGTGAGGTCGCAAGAATGACCAAGACAAAGCTGTTGCTTTCCGGGATCATGTACTGCGGAAGCTGCGGCGGAGCACTCACAAGTATGGGTCACAGCGAAACGTGGAGATGCAAGGACGGGACAAAAAGGGAAGCCCCTCGTCCGAGATACGTCTGCTATCATAAGAACAGAAAGCTTTGCAAGTGTGATGGTCAGACTACATACGTTGCTTACAAGGTCGATAATATAGTGATCGAGACTGTAAAGCTGATGTTCAGCCATATCAAGGAATCACCTGATGAAGCTGTGCTGAAAAGGAATTTTGACAAGGACATGAGAGGGTGCAGGGCTAAGATCACTAAGATAGACCATGACCTTGAAAAGGAAAAGAAAAAGCTGACAACTCTTGAAAACGAGGTTGCCGACAGCCTGCTCGGAACGAGCCGGTATTCACCGGAGCTTTTGAATAAGCTTATAAATCAGCAGAGTGCTGTTATAAAGCAGTATGAAGCTGATAAGAAAACGCTGCAGGCTGAAATGGCAAATAAAAAGAGGTCAATGGAGAGTATCAAGCCCATGTATGACATTTTCAAGGGCTGGGCAGACGAATTTGATACTTGTTCCCTTGAACGTAAGAAAATGATAATATCCCAGCTTATCACAAGAATTGAGCTTTACCGAGGGTACGATGTTAAGATCGAGCTCGATATGAATTACAAGCAGTTCTGTGATGACTGGGACATAGTAAACACTAACAGCGGATTGACATAGGAATTATGTCAACGCCTTAATTTTTTAAACCTATAGGACGTACAACCAATCGCTATATTTAGAGCATGCGGCTGTTAACCGCAGGGTCGTTGGTTCGAGTCCAACAGGTGGCGCCAATCCATAAGCTCTGAGATAACGCAAATGCGTTATTTCGGAGCTTTTTGTTATGTCTCAAAATGGCGTTTGACCGTTGTTTGACCGTTATTTCTATCTTGCCGTAAGAAGTCGTATCAGCTCGCAGGTTTGTCTGTCTTGCTTTCCGGCTTTTGGTTTAACATATTTGCCACCGCGTCCATAGCAAGTGCCTGCTGCGTCTGAAAGCTGTGCAAATAGCACTGCATCGTTGTTGTGGGACTGCTGTGACCAAGACAACTCTGTACGGTTTTAACGTCAACGCCGCTGGAGATCATAGCGCTTGCGTGGAAGTGTCGGAAGCTGTGCCGTGTAACGTATCGCATTCCGGTGCGCTTGCAGAATTGCTTGAAATAGTAGTACGGTGAAGTCGGGTCCATCGGCATACCGTTCCAGGTCGTGAACAGGCGGTCATGCTCCTGCCACTTGTCCCCAAGCTCTGACTTTTGTTCATTCTGCCACTCTTTGTATTTTTTCAGCAGATCAACGATGTTTTCCGGTATTCTGAGCACACGCTGACTGGTCTTAGTCTTTGGAGTATCGGTGTACATTCCCTTGCCTTTAGCCCACATTGAGGTGCGCACGACGGTCATCAGCCGATTGTCAAAATCAAAGTCCTTCCATTCAAGCCCGAGCAGCTCGCCCTTTCGGAGCCCTGTGTACATTGCCAGCGTGTAGAAAACAACGTACTTGAAATTCTCCTTGTCCTCTTTTTCAAAGAGCTTCAGAAGCTGCTGCGCTTCTTCAAGCGTGTAGATCTCGCGTTCCTTGGTATCGGGCTTTGGGAGAGTAACGTTCTTGCACGGATTCTCCTTGACCATTTG
>DGRP01000057.1 GCA_002391065.1 Ruminococcus sp. UBA4385
TTGATGATCTGAAGAGCAGGTCTTACTGTATCAGCAGTAGAATATGTAGCACCGCCAAGCAGTGCATCTGCCTTGCCGGCCTTAACGAGCATTGTTCCGAAATAGTTAGACTTCTTCAGAAGCTCTCTGCACTCGTCTTCTGTCATCTTGCCCTTTCTGAGTTCAGCCATCATCTTTACCAGAGAATCCATATCCTCATAAGTAAGCGGATCAAGAATCTGAGCCTTTGAAATATCAAAGCCGCCTGCTGCTGCTGCTGCCTTTACATCATCAACATTTCCGCAAAGAATTACACCCATGAGTTCTTCCTTGAGAAGTCTGTCAGCAGCTGAAAGTATTCTTTCATCTGTTCCCTCAGTAAAAACGATAGTTTTTGCACTTGCCTTTAAATTGGCAAGAAGCTTATCAAACATTGCCATAATAAATGACCTCCTGATTATTTTTACAGAACCATTATATCACTCATTGCAAAAAAATGCAAGCTTTTTCCGTGAATAACTGTTATTATGCTTAAATATATAATATGAGTTCATTTTGAGTTCATAATAAACTGGTAAAATTAGTATGTAATTATACAATGGGGGAAGATGTATGAAAAGAAAGCTCATTGGTTTTATCACCTCCAGTCCGGAATCAGAATCTGTACAAAGACTAGTTGAAGGGCTGTTTTCTCAATGTAAATATTATGGTTATGACGTCGCAGTAATAAGCCCTCTTGTTCAGGTGTGCCATTATTTCAAGGATTATCTTAAAGGTGAAAGCAATATATATAATCTAATCAATCCAGAAATGTTTGACGGTATTATTATTGACACGGTAAGTCTGACTCAGGACAGAGTTACATGGCCGATGATTCAGATCGAAAATATACTGAAAAAGCATAACTATAATAATGTTGTTGTAATAGATATTCCGTTAGGCGATTATCATCTGGTTGAGACTGATGATGTGATTTCATTCAAGAAAATAACAGATCATATTCTCGATGTTCATAAATGTGAAAACGTCTGGGTACTGAATGGTCCTGAAAATATGTCTGTATGCCGAAAAAGGCTGAAAGGTATCAAAAAGTCTTTTGATGAACATAACATTAAGTTCAAGGAAAGGAACGTAACTTACGGTGATTTCTGGTATTCCAGCGGTGAACAGCTTGCAAAAAGAATATATGATGCCGACAGAAGACCTGATGCTGTTATATGTGCCAACGATCATATGGCGATCGGTCTGTCTAACGGATTGATAAAGCGAGGCATAAAAGTACCTGACGAAATAATTGTTACAGGCTTTGATGCAACCGCAGAAGCTGCAATTAACGATCTTGCAATCACCACCTACACCCCTGAATCAGGCGCTGCCGCTGCTGAAGCTGTAAACTATCTTCGCACACTGATCGACCCGGATAAAACTATAATTGATTCAAGCGATGCAGGCTATGGTGGAATGCTTTGCTGTGACAGCTGCGGCTGCAGAACAAATATGAAATACGTCAGAAGAAGGCTTGGAAGGTCACTGATACACGCTCATATTAATTATCAGGAAGACGGAATAGAAGATAATGTAAACATCGGAAGACTGCTTGACAGCTATATGTTTGAAAATCTTACAAGCGCAAGAACTCCCGAGGATTGTCTCAAACGAATTTATAACACAGATTATCTTATAAGACCGTATGACCACTTCTATATGTGCCTGAGGAAGGACTGGCTTGATACCGAGAAAATGCTTGTAAAAGGCTATCCCGAAAAAATGAGAATGGTCATGCATGCAATTCCCGGAGAATACGAATTAAATGATTATCTTTTCTGCGATGATTCCGATAAGCATGAATTTGAAACAAAGCTCATGCTTCCGCAACTGCTTGATGAAGATCATGATCCGTCTGTTTTCTACTTCTCACCCATTCATTTTGAGGAAAACACATTCGGATACTGCGTTTTACAGTGTGCTCTCCAGAAAATGAGAAAGCTTGATATAGTTTTTCATAACTGGATAAGAAACATAGATAATGCTCTTGAAATGGCAAGAGCTCAGAACAGGCTTCTGGAATTTTCCGAAAGAGACGCTCTTACAGGTCTGCTGAACAGAAGAGCACTTGATAACTGGTTTATCAATAATGAGAATGCAAAGGCAAATCATGTAATGGCTATGGTTGTTGATATGGACGGCCTTAAAGTAATAAACGATAATTTCGGCCATATCGAGGGCGATTACGGCATTAAAACAATTGCCAATGTAGTAAATGATATTACTAATGATACCGAAATCTGTGTTCGTGCAGGCGGAGATGAATTCTATCTCGTTGGTATCGGTAATTATAGCGAACAGGATCTGCTTGATAAGCAAAAGCAGTTTTATGATGAGCTTGCTGAAATAAATATGCATTCAGGCAAGGATTATGAGATAACAGGCAGTATCGGAAGTGCATTATGTGATTTTAACGGCAAGGAAAGCTTCAAAGTGCTTCTTAAACAGGCTGATGCTGATATGTACCGAAATAAAGAAATGCGAAAAAAGAACAGAGTATAAAAAATAGGCTTCTGTAATTACACAGAAGCCTTATTTTATTAAAGTGTACCGAAAATTCTATCTCCCGCATCACCGAGGCCGGGAACAATGTATGCATTTTCATTAAGTCTTTCATCAAGTGTACCTACATAAATATCTATGTCAGGATGTGCCGCTTTAAGAGCCTCAAGCCCCTCGGGGGCAGCAATTATGCAAAGGAATTTAATTTTCTTTGCTCCCTTAGACTTAATAAAATCAACCGCCTGAATTGCAGAACCGCCGGTTGCAAGCATCGGATCAGGAAGAATAACCAGTCTCTGATCAATATCCTCGGGCAGCTTGCTGAAATAAGAATGAGGCTCATGTGTCTTCTCATCTCTTGCAAGCCCGATGTGACCGATTTTTGCAAGCGGTATCAGCTCGGTAATTCCGTTTACCATACCAAGTCCTGCCCTTAATATCGGAACAACAGCAGGCTTCTTGCCGGCAAGCATAGGCTGTGAGGTTTTTGTTATAGGCGTTGATATTTCTACATTTTCAGTGGGCAAGTCTCTCGTTGCCTCATAACACATAAGCATTGCTATTTCACTGACAAGTCTTCTGAACTCCCCTGTTCCTGTTTCCTTATTCCTGAGAATTGAGATCTTATGCTTTATAAGCGGATGGTCTAAAATCTTTACTTCAGCCATTTTTATCACCCTTTCGATAATTTTAGCTACAATTATGGCAACACCGCACGACCTCTGTGCATCAGATGCGCCGTCCAGATTTTCGTCAGATTGCCTAAATTCGACGCAGGCTTGCTGACGCAAGTCAAGGAGAATTTGGGTAATATGACGGA
>DGRP01000029.1 GCA_002391065.1 Ruminococcus sp. UBA4385
CTCTGTGCATCAGATGCGCCGTCCAGAGGCGTTAGCCGTGGGTCGTGCGGTATTGCCTTAAACAAGAGCATAACAATGTCAAAGGCTGTCAAGGCGATAGACCCGAACGCTGAGGGCTTTGGGCCTGCTCTGTTCGGCTACACCGCCTTTACAAGCTTCGCAGGCGGTGCAGCTATGCTTGCACGAAGAAAAAAGAAGAGCTGAGAATTTACAAATATTGTATTCACATTATGTTCTTTAATATTTGATAGAATAAAATCGTTATGTATGCTATAATTACCAAAAGCTCTGCAAAAGGAGGATAACTATGGCGAATAAGGCAGTAAAGCTTCTGAATGAATATTTTGAAAAGGTATACTCCGCAGACACTACATCAAAATTTAATGCTCTGTGCAAGGAGTACTCTCAGCTTATCCCAATGGCTGACCCCGACGCTGAAACTGCAAAGCTCATGGAAAACATTTTTGAAGCTATGTCGCATATACTTTCCCCGGAAAGGAAGCATAACACCGGAAAAGAGCGCCTTTCCGATACTGAGAAGAAAGAAATGGACATGGTTCAGAGACTTATTGACATGAACCTCTTTACTTATCATTTCCAGCCAATAGTTCGTGCCGACACGGGAGAGATCTATTCCTATGAGGCTCTTATGAGAGCAGGAGATATAACAGAGATCACTCCGTTTCATATACTGAAGTATTCCGAGCTTACCGACAGGCTTGATGAGATAGAAAAGTATACCTTCCTTAATGTACTTCATTTTATGAAGACTAACCCTGAGCTTTTCAGGGATAAGCTTGTTTTCATTAACAGTATGCCAAGCGTTCACATCGACAGTGACAGTCAGGCTGAGATAGAAAGGCTCTTGTCCGAGCTTTCGGATAAGGTCGTTGTTGAGATGACCGAAAACTCCGAATATGATGACGATGACCTCAATGACATCAAGCGCAGGTATTTCAGGCTTAATATCCCGATAGCCATTGATGACTACGGCACAGGCTACTCGAATATCAGCAATCTTCTGAGATACACCCCGAACTACGTTAAAATTGACCGTTCTCTCATCAGCGGTATTCAGGATAACCCGAACAAAAAGCACTTTGTAAGGGAGATAATCGACTTCTGCCACGATAACGGCATTATGGCTCTTGCCGAGGGCGTTGAAACGTCAGAGGAGCTTCGTACTGTTATACTGCTCGGTGCTGACCTTATACAGGGCTTCTACACTGCAAGACCCTCTGCCGAGGTTATTCAGTCGCTGACCTATGAACTGAAGGCTGAAATAAAAGCCCACCAGCAGGAGCGTCAGAACGGCAGACGTCTCAGAATGTATACCGCTGAAAACGGAGAGCACGTCTCTCTTGAAAGGCTTGAAAAAGACGGCTACAGCTGTATCCGCATTGGCTCGGACTACACATGGGGAAATGTCACGGTAAGCGGCTCTGCAAGCCCCGATTCGGCGCTTCATATTGAGGTCGCTGAAAGCTTCAGCGGACAGATAACCCTCGAAAATGCCACACTTTCAAACCTGACCGAAAGCCCCTGCATTGATATAGGCTCGGACTGCGATGTAAGCCTTTTGCTTATCGGTGTAAACAAGCTTGTAAACAGCGGTATCCGTGTACATGAAAGCGCATCATTCACCCTTAAAGGCAAGGGAAACCTCGATATAGCTCTCGGAAGCTCCGACTACTACGGCATCGGAAACGACAAAGCTTCTCGTCACGGCACACTCATTTTCAATCAGGACGGAACAGTCAGCATTCGCGCTGACAGCCATGCAGGTGTGCTTATAGGCTCGGGACTCGGCGGTAAAATCAGCATACAGAGGGGCAGATACATTCTTAAAGGCAACGGAAGCATCAATGTCTGCGTAGGCTCACTTGACGGCGATACAAGAGTTGAGCTTCACGGCTGTGACTTTGAGGGCACTGCTCTCGGTGCTGTCGGAGTGGTGATCGGCTCTATGAACGGCTCTGCGGATATCCATGCGATATACTCAAGTGTCAAGTGCATTTCGTCAAGCCAGCTATCTGCCTCGATCGGAACAATAGAGGGCAAAAGCGCAAAGCTTCATGCAGAGAGCGTAAGCATAGAATCTAAGAGCAGCGCTGATGCACTCACTTCCTTCGGTGCGCTCAATGGTCTCTCAGATATAAGGATCGAACGCTCCTCTGTCAAGGCAGAGGCCGAGGGCGCAAAGGCGCTCATATTCGGAAGCCATCAGAACGGCGCTAAGCTCACACTTACTGATGTTGATATCTCGGCATCAATTTCAACCGAGCACGCAGCCTACATTATTGCGGAAAAATCCGATATACACACCTCGGGCGGAAGATACCGCTTTACTATCAACGGCAGCGAAGCCAGCGGGCCTATACACTGATATATAAATACCTCAGACAGTATTTATATATCATATTAAAATACCATATATAGTATTCAGATATAAAAAACTGCCCGAAAGGACAAGTCTTTCGGACAGCTTTTTTCTTTTATGCAGGCTTTACATTCATGATCTGTGTGAAGCCTGTGGTTTCAAGTATTTCCAGAACTATGGGTGATACATTTACAATGGACAAAGGCTGTTCGTATCTTGTGCCGACCTGCAAAAGCACCCTGAGCCCTGCACTGGATATATACTCAAGCTTCTTCGCATCAAACAGGGGCGCTGTATCAGAGCACTTTTCCAGTACATCAAAGACAGCCTTTCTAACCTCTTCGACATTGTTCATATCTATTCTTCCCGACAATGAAATCGTCAGCTTTCCGCTTTCAAAAACCGAATCAACATTCTGCATAGCTGTTCTCCTTTCGTTTTAACCGCCTCAGACTTAACCGTCTCAGACGGAACTCACTATTATTATGCATTATTTTGTCGGATTTGTCAATAGGAAAGTTTTTTTGAAAATTATTGAAAAATTATTTAAAAGACTTGAAATCATTATTAATATATGTTATAATATGTAAATAAGTATAGTGTACGTTTAACTAAACCCAGTAATTATTTTAGGAGTATCTCATTATGAATGAAAACAAGCGTAAAAGCCTGACATTTGTCAACCTTGCACTTGCGCTCGCAAATGACTATAAAACGCTGTATGTTATCAGCTCAGATGATGACAGCTATATTGAGTATGCTCCTCACGGCGACGATAAGGAGCTTGTTCCTGTTTCCAGCGGTGATGATTTCTACAGCGATTCAATAAAAAATGCAAGGGAGCAGGTCTGGCCTGCTGATCTTGAGTTTTTTCTTAATGCAATTAGCAAGGAGGCTGTTGTCAGCGCTCTTCAGGACGGAAAATCTTTCTCTCTGAACTACCGTCTGAATATAAACGGTGTACCCCGCTACTATTTTCTTAAAACTATACGTGCTACCGACAGAAGCATAGTTATCGGCGTTCAGGACATTGACAAACAGAAGCGCCGTGAGCTTGAAAATGAAGCTGTCAGCAGAACCTATTCGGAGATCGCAGATTCTCTTGCAAGCCTGTTTGAGGTTATCTACCATGTTGATATTTCTACGGGGCGTTATACTGAGTACAGCTCCAGCGAGAGCTATGCGGAGCTTGGTCTTAGCAGCAGCGGAGCTGACTTTTTCCGCAAGGCGCAGGAGGATATTGTCCGTGTTGTACATAAGGATGATAAGGAAATGGTGGTTCAGCGCTTTGACCGTGAAAGCCTTATAAAAGACCTTCGGGAAGAGGGCTCGGTTCAGCTGACTTACAGACAGGTGCTTGATAACAGGATACAGTATGTGCAGATGCTTGCCTTTTTCAAGAAAGACAACGAGGAGCGCCTTGTAGTTGCTGTCAGGAACATTGACCAGCAGATGCGCAATGAGCAGAGGCTCAGACAGCAGAGCCGTGATTTCAGCGATATGGCTATGGCTCTGGCTCAGCAGTATGAGGTCATTTACAGGGTAGACCTGAACACAAATGAATATTTTGAATACACCTCAAGCACGCAGTTTGCTCGTCTGGAGCTGGGTACTGTCGGGAAGGATTTCTTTGCCGAAGCAGCAGAGAACATGAAGCACGAAATCTACAGCGAGGATCTGCCCATGATGCAGATGTCAATGAAAAAGGAAAACCTGATTGAAAGCCTCGGCGTTTCGGGAAAGGTGTTCTTTAACTACAGGCAGATAATTGATAACAGACCTCAGTATGTGTCTTTGTATGCGGTCAGACCGAGCGATGACTCAGACCATATCATTATAGCTGTTGCAAACATTGATGCCGCAAAGCGAATGGAGCTTCAGTACAGAAACGCAGTTGACCTTGCAAACCGTGACGCTCTTACCGAGGTCAAGAACAAGAGAGCCTATGCCCAGTGTGAAATGGAGCTCGACAATCAGATATATGCAGGAAAAATATCTGGGTTCTCAATCGTTATCTGCGACCTGAACGGTCTGAAAAATGTAAATGACACACTCGGACACAAGGCAGGAGATGACTTTATCAAAAGCGGCTGCAAATACATCTGCGACACCTTTGACCACAGCCCTGTTTTCCGTATCGGCGGAGATGAGTTTGCGATAATCGTCAAGGGCAGAGATTTTGAGCGCCGTGATGAGCTTATGGAGCGTTTCAGAACGATCATGAACGAGAACAAGCAGAAGGGCCTTGTGACAGTTGCCTGCGGTATCTCCGACTTTGACCCTGTCAGGGATATGAGAGTGCAGGACGTTTTCGAGCGTGCCGATGCACTGATGTACGAGAACAAGAAGTTTCTGAAAGCCGGAAACTGATATGAACAAATACAGAGATATACTCGCAGAGAAAGCGTCGGAGAGCGTGCTTGAAAAAAGAGCTTCCGTCAGCTATTCTGCTTTCAGAAAATACAGCTACTACTCACGGACAGCACAGCGTGAGACCCCTGTAAATGTACTCCTGCCTGCCGAAACGGAAGAGGGCAGACGCTATCCTGTGCTCTACATTCTGCACGGCTACTGGTGCGATGAAAACTGGATGAGCGACGAGAGGGTGCATATCCCCGAAATGCTTGCAAACCTCACCGCTGATGGCTCTGCCGAGCAGATGATAATTGTATGTCCGTACATCTATTGCAGTAAGGATAAGCCTCGCTGTACCGCTATGGACTATGAGAACTCCTCAGCCTATGATAACTTCATCAATGACCTGAATACTGACCTTATGCCCTTTATTGAAAACACCTTTCCTGTCCTGACCGACCGTGAAAGCACTGCCATAACAGGCTTTTCAATGGGCGGAAGAGAAGCACTTTTTATAGGGCTCAGTCAGCCTGAGCGCTTCGGCTATATAGGTGCTGTCTGCCCCGCCCCCGGGCTTGTAAGAGGTACAGAGGATCCATTTAATCTGGAGAACGAAGACCTTCGCTTTGAGCACGATGCCCCGAAGGTGCTTCTTCTGAGCGCCGCCGTCGGAGACCCTGTAGTCAGGGGCTGCCCCGAGCTTTATCACAGGCTCTTCACCGAGAACGGCACAGAGCATATCTGGCATCACATTCACGGCACAGGCCATGATGCAGACAGCGTTATACCTCACCTGTATAACTTTTTAAGAATGATATTCCGATAAAAAAACGCACAGGAAAGCCTGTGCGTTTT
>DGRP01000030.1 GCA_002391065.1 Ruminococcus sp. UBA4385
GTTCATTTATTTTTTGATGGTGAGAACAACCATCGTAATATCGTCAAACTGCGGAACTCCCTCGCTGAAAACGTTAATGTCGGCAAGGATTCTCTCAAGCGCCTTTTCTCCCGGCTCGTCCTTGGTGCTATCCAAGCAGATTCGGTTTTCATCGATCGGAAAATAGTCGTAGCAATCTCCGCCGACTTCTTTTGCGGTATTCATACTGCCGCGCAGGATAACCTCCTGAAAATCTTCAAAATCCGGTGCAGATGGAGGTAACATTAACGTCCTCTTCCGAAATATCAAACAGAATTCCGTCATCTTTAGTGATGATCTTGATCTCATCAGGGCGAAGAAATACAGTCAGTTCACTGAGAACGGGTTTATCCTCGTTCTTTTCCCTGATGAGCATATACAGCTCTTCGATATGCTCGTCTATATAGGCATTGTAGCTTTCATTATCTATCACATGGCAGTAACGGCGGACATCTTCATTCATCTCTATGGTCATAGACTTTTCAAATGTCTTAGCCTTTTTTTGAACAGCTATTGGTCAACAAGGCTATGATGCAACCTTACAAGTTTTTCTGTAATTTACACTGCATAATACTGCAATTTCACTGTTTACAGTCAACTTAAATTATGATAAAATGTAATCAGACAAATAAACATTTCACTTTTAAGGAGGTTAAAAATCTTGTACAACAGAAAAAGCATATCAAAGACGATCCTGGCCTTTGCAGCGGCAGCAGCCTGCTTTTGCTCGCAGGCGACAGCTTTAGCAGTATCGTCTGCGGAATCAGTCAGCAGCTCCGCAGCCGAGGTCATAAATCAGGACAGCTTTAAGATGACTATTCCTACAGTTTATCTGCACCTTGACGGAGGAACAGAGGAGTTCGACAAGGTCAATGCCAGCCCTGACCACAGCTACGAGGCCACGGGAAGTATGGACATTGTCATTCCCAAGGGCTTTGAGGGCTACGCAGGGTCGGATACAAAGATAAGCGGCCTGAGTGATGCAAAAATGGAATACTTCCGAGGACGAGGTAATTCCACCTGGGATTTAAGCGGAGGCAAAAAGCCCTACAAGATCAAGCTTGATAAAAAAGCGGATATCTTCGGTCTCGGCAAGAGCAAGCACTGGGCACTGCTGGCAAATGCAACGGACAGCACCCTGTCCAGAAACCGCTATTCGGCATATCTGTCCGAGGGAATGGGCTTTGATTTCACTCCATCGGGCTATCCTGTTGACGTTATGCTTGATGACGGCAAAGGCGGATACATATATCTCGGCAGCTATTATCTCTGCGAGAATGTAAGGATAGAATCAGGCAGAATGAACCTTGATCTTCCCGAAGAGAATGAGACATCTGAGGGCGAGTATCTTCTTGCACATCAGCAGGGATTTGTCGGCAGTAACCTTTTTTCTACCGACCGCAATGTTGACCTTATGAACGATGAACCCGGCTTTGACCCCGCTGACGGCGAGACCGGCACCGAGGCTCAGAAGGAATATATCCGCAGCTATGTTCAGGAGGCTGAGGACGCTATTATTCTGGGGAGAGTCAAGGACGATACTGCTCCCGACGGCTGGAGAGAGGTCGATACCGAGGACTACATCGACTATGAGACCACCGCAAAATACTGGCTCATAGAGGACTTCTCAATGAACCGTGATGCCTTCAAGGGCGGAAGTGCATATTTCTATAAAACGGCAGATACGGACACCGAAAAGGGAAAGCTTTACTTCGGTCCTGTATGGGATATGGATCTTGCTTACCGCACTGCTGTACAGGACGGCTTTTATGTAAAACATCTGTGGACAAACAGCCTGCTGACTGACAACAAATTCGTGGATACTGTCATCAGCGAATGGAACCGTAAGGGCGGCATAAGAGACAGAGCCATTGAGCTTTCAAGGGACGGAGGACTGCTCGATCAGTATGCAGAAGAGCTGAAGACCTCTGCCGAGCAGGATACAGCCGTACACCCGGGCATCTATACAGAGCTTCTGCCGTTTGAGGAGGCTGTAAGGCTCGACAAGGAGTGGCTGAAAGCAAGGATCAAGTGGTATGACGAGAATCTTGCAAAGGAGCTGCCCGACCTTATCAGAACCGTTACGCTGAAATACGGCGACGGAAAATATGACTTTGACCGTTACTATGTATACAAGGGAGCTACGCCGTTTGAATCAGAGCTGCCTGTTACCGAAAAGGAGGGCTATGTCTTCCTTCACTGGGAGGACGAGGACGGCAATGAATACGCCTTTGAGGATCCGATAGAAGATAACATAACTCTTACCGCAAAATATATCGCCGATGAAGATGCTGTCAAGGCCGGGGAGATATATTTCTATAAGCCACACGCTGTAGTACGGTTAGATGAGGGTTCCTACACTCCAAGATATGAGATACTCCCGGGAAGGGCTGACGATAAGAGAATACAGTGGTCATCATCAGATGAGAACGTTGCTGTTATAAACAGAGAGGGCGATGCCAATCTTGTCGGCATTGGAAAAACGACCGTGACCGCAAGGCTTTCCAACGGGAATGAATTCTCCTATGAGCTGGAGATCGTAAAGACCCCGAATGTTCCTGAGAGCCTTCATGTGGAGTCGGACGCTCTTGAGCTTAAAGTGGGCGAGCGCCGTCAGATGGACTATTGGGTATCACCCTACGATGCGGAATACTCTTACGCCGATTACAGTGTTGAGGCCCTTGAGGGAGACACACCTATCTATGTGGACGAATACGGCGCAATTACAGCGCTTTCCCCCGGAAAGGCAAGAGTTACATTAAAGGTAACAGCCTTCGATACATCGACCGATCAGGTGACACCCATAGAGCTGACCGCCTCATTTGACGTTATCGTTACAGGCGAGACAAAGCAGGTAAAGATAAATGCAGTCTGGAACGACGGCGATAACAAGGATGGTATCAGGCCTGACAAGGCAACGATCTCGGTCTTTGCCGACGGAGATTTCTACAAGCTCATGCCTGTGACTGAGGCAGAGGACTGGAGCTTGTCGTTTGAATCCCTTAACAACATAAACGAATACACAATCGGCGTTTTTGCTGATGATGTCATCAGCGGTATCGACGGCGAGGGCAGCTATTCCTTCGAGGTCTCAGGCTCTGCAGCGGAAGGCTTTATGGTGACCTTCACTCATACTCCTTTGAAGCAGGACGAGTCAAGTGAGGAAAGCTCAATGAACGATAGCTCCGAGGAGGAATCCTCCGAGTATGAGAGCCCCGACAGCGAAAGCTCACTACCCGAAAGCTCAGAGGGTGCGAGCTCCTCGGCGGCCGACAGCTCAAAACCTGCCAACAGCGCCAAGGACGGCAACCCAAAAACAGGTGCGGCAGTTTCGCTGCTGACCACTGCCGCTGCCGTAACGGCGATATTTGTCATAAGACGCAAGGAATATGATCAATAATGATACGCTGCCGCAGGCTTCGCTTATAGCACTTGAGGTAACGTGCAGAATAAACAAAAATCGGCGGACAGCTTAGTGCTGTCCGCCGATGCTGTGTATTATTTATTTTGAAATAAACATAGCACAAAAGCAGAGCTGCCGCAAATGTGCAGCAGCTCCGGTTCTCATCATTGTTTCGGCAATCTATGTTGGCTTGAAATTGTTCTTCTTGCCTGTAACGGTGGTTTTATTCTTTCCGTGCTTTTTGCTTACGGTACCGCCTTTTACAGTCTTGCTTACAGCCTTGGGCTTATGGTTTGCAAAGCCTGTGAACAGCTCATTGCCATTCTTCGAGATCGCCTTTTCACCCAGCGCCTTAGCATTCTCCCATGAATTCTTGCCGTCAGGAGCTGCAAACGACATGAACTTCTCTGACTTTACCAGATTGTTGACCTCTTTGTCAAAGTCAAAGCCCTCATTGCTCATCTTTCCGAGATCAAGCTTGCCCTTCTTTAATTTTGTAAGATAGGTTTTTGCGGTTATCATTCCTGCCGTAAGATTTTTTATCTCGCTGACAGTCTTCTGATTCTTTTCGGATTTGCTGTATACAAGCATCTCAACAAGTAGCTTTCTGCGGCTTTCAAGCTGTGCCTTCAGCTCTTCCGAGAAGGCCTCCTTCATATCGTTATTAACAAGATTTTTAAGTGTTTCCGAGCCGTCGGCTATTCTTTTTCGTGCATCGTTTACGGTCTTGTCATGCCTTATTATCTCATCGGTCAGATCGGTCATATCATCATTCATATCACCGAGCAGGCTGTCCTCAACCGGTTCTTCGCCGATAAAAACATCGGGGTGATCTGTTTCGGGAACATGGTCTCTGATAAGATCGGGAATATCTGCCTTAGCATTAAAGAAGGTTTCCATAGACAACTTTTCATCATCAGCATCGTAATTATCTATTCTTCTGCCGTCAGCCTTGTTGATCTCATCTATCCTGTCGCTGAAGCGCTCATAGGCTTCATCAAGTGTCTCTTCACGCTGAATATCAGCCAGACCTGCATAAGCCTCCTGAAGCCCGAACTTTGCAGCCTTGAGCTCCTTGATTATCGTTCTCGCATTTTTTATACGGTCCTTACCCTCCTGCTTTCCTGCCTTGAACATACCCTTTAAGCCTGTATGAGTATCAACATATTTTTCCGCAGCCTTGATAGCATAGTCATAGGCCGCAACAATCTCCTCGGGAGTAAACTGACCGATATCACCTGACTGTCTCATATCCTCCAGAAGCTTTATTGATGAGATAAGATTTTTATAGCTGTCAGAACGCTTGTCATTATCGGGGTTGCGTACTTTTTTTCTTTCATCGTTATCATCAGAAAGGTTTGCAGCCGCCATGGTGTAGTCAGCAGAAAAATTGAACACAGCTGCTCTGAACTCATCTATTTTTTCACATCTGTTTTCAAGTATCTCCTTCTCATAGTCATTGTTGCCGTAAGCTATATCCATGACCTCATAAAGCTTTTGATCGGGATTATTTGCAATAACAGTGCCTACAGTATGGTCAGAGAGCAGCTTCAAGCCCTTGGACGCAGCATTGTACGCAGTCTTGACAGCTTCATTTGCATTCTTCGCATCGCCCGTGTAAGCCGAGGTAAACTTTTCCTTGATCTCGGGACCGTTTTTCTTGAAGTCAACAGCTGCTCTTTTCAGCTCTGAAAGTGCATCTTTTATTTCATTATAGGAGACATCTTTATAAGCATCGGGCAAACTGGTATATGGAGAAATCATTTCCTTCTGCAGCTCCGACCACATAGGATCACTCATTATCATTCGTGATCTTGCAGTCAGTAAAGGCTTATTCTCCCAGCTGCATATCCTCTCAACTGCGGCATTGAATTTTGCAAACTTCTCGTTCTGCATAAGCTCGGGAGACTTGAATTTGTCAATGTACTTTTTTGCTCTCAGAGCTCTTTCTATAGTTGGGCGAAGTATATCCTCAACCACAATGTCAACGTGTGACTTGTCAATAGAGTCCTTTACTCTTGAAATCTGTATATCCTTCTCATCCTTATCGCCTTTCAGGCGGTTGACCTTTTCAAGAGCCTTGCTTCTTCTGTTTATAACAGTAGAGTATATATCCTTTGCATCGTTTTCTCTTTCAGCCATATCGGAGAAAATACTTTTTCTGAAAGCATCTCTTACATGGATATCAGCACCTTTGAGCAGCTCCTTATCGGGGGCATTCTGAAAGGTGTTGCTGCCTTCCATCTTATCTCCTGTCTCTCTTCCCTTAATAAACTGCCGGGCTTGTGTATGTTCACTGGACGCCTTCTTGAGTGCTTCCTCGTCGAGAGCAGGGTCAAGCTTGAAATACATTTCGCTGTTCTTTAACACCCGAAGATCAATATAGACGTTTTCGTTCTGCGACTCACGGACTATACTGTCAATATCGGCGCAGACAGACTGATACACTCTCTCAAACTGACGGCGTGATGTGAATTCAGCTTCACTGATATTTTCATACTCGATCGTATCACAGCGGCGCATTATCGGCTTCAATGATGAAATGCCGTCTTCATAGACCTCGGTTTTAACCGCACTTTTTTCATTGGTGACTCTGTCATGTATCTCAGACATCATTGTATAGTCATCAATACGCTGAACCTCCCAGCCCCTGTTTATCGCAGCGTTCTGATCGTGGAGTATCCTTCTTACCTCATCAAGAGCATCGGTAACGGGCTTGAACCTGTTATCGTCCTTATGTGCATCTGAAAGAATCTTGTGCGTGTTTACAACAGCATCTGAAAGGACAGAGTTTACCTCCTTGACCTTTTCTTTAGCCTCTTCATATTCATCATCGGTGACGTACTCGGTTGCAAGCTTTGTGGATAGGTCCACACGCTCAGCTACAGCATTGAATATCTTATCATAGCCGTTTTGTATGAGCAGATTATTAATGTCATTTGAATCGACAGGCTCTCCGTTCTCATTGGTCAGCGGAAGCATATCTGCATAGTATGTGCTCGTAAGATAATCATTTCCGAAAATGCTCATAACATCAATATCATCATCTACGCAGGCATTCGTGTGCCCGACAACAGCCTTTCCGTAATTGAAATATGCCTTGTAAGCGTTCAGGCTGTTATCATCAAGGATAACATTCATGTTTTCGATCTCGGTATTCAGTCTGTCAAGAGCTTTTTTAGCGTTATCCTCAAGCTCCTGCTCATTGTCCGTATGCGAAAGCAAGGCCTGCTCGGCTTCGCTTATTGCAGTTGTCAGCGCACTGGAATCGGGGCTTAATGATCTGAGCATAGTTTTCGTAAACGGACTATTCATCCATTTAAGAAACGGTGCATATCTTTCTCTTGGATTAATTAAAGGCATAGTACTTCCCTCCTGCTTTATTCTCTTTATAGTAATACCCTCAAAACATTCATCAGGTTGCAGCCGCTAAAAAAAAAAAAGCAGGACAGACTGCGCTGCCCTGCTCTGGGTTTATCACATATTTTCATCGGGATAAAGCGGAGAACTGATAAGTACCGTCTTTTACAGCCTGTACACCGCCGTTTTCGCCGCCGCCGATACCTGCGTTTTTATTGTCTCCTGTTGCGACAAGCTTGCCCATTGTATCCTTATTTGTGCTCTGAGCCCATATAGTCAGGCTGTATTCAGGGTGAACAGCAATACCACCATTGAATTTAAGGCAACACCGCACGACCTCTGTGCATCAGATGCGCCGTCCAGATTTTTGTCAGATTGCCTAAATTCGACGCAGGCTTGCTGACGCAAGTCAAGGAGAATTTGG
>DGRP01000003.1 GCA_002391065.1 Ruminococcus sp. UBA4385
TGTTCTACAGCATTTCTGAGGGCATATCACTTGGGATAATCTCATACGTTGCGATCAATCTTCTCTGCGGAAACGCTAAAAAGGTACACCCGCTTATGTATGTACTGGCTGTGCTTTTTGTAATGAAATATATTTTCCTGTAAATAAATTTAAGGAGTGTTTTTATGACCTATACATTAAATGTTGCAGGGCTTACAAGAGAGCTTACACTCTGCCCTGTTGATGAAACGCTGGATATTGCAGCATTTATCATGTTTTCTGATGTTGAGCTGACAGTAGCCTGCACAACTGAGCTGCTCAAAAAATGCGGTGAGTTCGATGTTATCCTTACTGCTGAGACAAAGGGCATTCCGCTTGCATACGAGGCTGCAAGGCAGTCAGGTAAGAATTATGTTGTGGCAAGGAAATCTGTCAAGGTTTACATGACCGACCCTATCTCGGTAAAGGTAAATTCTATCACCACTGCTCATGAGCAGACACTTTACCTCTCGCAGGAGGACATAGCTCTTCTTAAAGGAAAGAGAGTGCTTATTCTTGATGATGTTATCAGCACAGGAGAGTCGCTGGTGGCTATCGAAAGGCTTGCCGAAACAGCAGGTGCGATTATCTCAGCAAAGGCAGCCGTCCTCGCTGAGGGCGCTGCGGCTGACAGAGATGATATAATCTTTCTGGAAAAGCTTCCTGTTTTCCCAAAATAATATGCTTGAAAAAGAAAGCCTATGTGTACAAAATTTAGTACACATAGGCTTTTTTATTCTTCATTTTCCGGCAGCTCAATTTGTGAGCCGTTCTCCCAGCCGTTCATAGCCTTAACGCAGCGCTGATACCAGCCGCCGTAATAGAACAGGCACTTTGTCTTATCCTCACCGAAATAGTTTACTGTTTTGCCTGCTTCAATAACATCTACCGAGCTCACCATACCAAGCGCTCTGCAGCCGCCGCAGCAGTATTTGAAATAAGGGCATTCGGCGCACTTGGGGTTGTTTTGGGAAAGTTTATAAAGGTTCGTACAGACTGAATCAAGATATAGGCTGTCGGTCAGGAGCTCCTTTAAGCTGTGCTCATGAAGATTTTCAAGCCTGATACCCAGAAGCTCATACGATCCCGACATTTGCAGGCATGGTATCACATCACCCGATGAGGTAACACCTATCATACCCCTGTTGCCCTTACATACAGGCGCTGTCGGGCGGTACTCACCATCACGGCAAAGCACTGCGGAAAGGGTGTAGGTCTTACTTCGCGGGTATATCCGCATAAGCTGCCATACATCTACATTCATTGTCATGCCCGACTTTGCATACCATGAACAGAACTTAGTCATTTCGCTCATATATTCATCAAACGAAAGCTGTGCTTCAGGGGCATTTTCAAGCCAGCGGCTTACTTCTGTTGTCTTGATAAATCGGGTATTCACAACCCCCATATCGTTCATAAGCCTTGCGGTCTCTTTAAGAGTACCCAGGGTCTTTTTATTTACCTGAGACTGCACCATTACAGAAAAGCCGTTGTCAATGCATAGCTTTATTGCAGAAAGAGTTTTCTCCTCTGCGCCCTTATGAGCTCTCAGCCAGTCATGAGTGCCTGCACCGTCAAAGGATATCTTCATAAGAGGATAGCAGCCTGTCTCCTTCAACATATCAAGGAGCTCCTGCGTGATGAAATACCCGTTTGTGTTCAGCTCAAACACGAACATATTGCGCTTATATATCTCACGGATTATATCCATAAAATGCGGGTGGAGCATAGGCTCTCCGCCGGTGAGAGTGAAAGCATTCACACCGCAGTCAGAAGCCTGATCAAGCAATGTGCAGATATCCTCAAAGCTCCACTCGCTCATCAGCGGAGCATTATCAGCCGCATTGAAGCAATGCAGACAGTTATAGTTGCATCTGCCCGTTATCATCAGGTTCATTTTCGGGAAGTATCGGTGCTCATACTTTCTGTACACCGACCACTCCGATGGGTGCTCGCCCTTTGCACAGGTCTCTATAAGACCTTTTCTAATAAGCTCCCCGAGCAGTTCACTTTCGGGCAGGTCGTGCTCAGCATCACAAAGAAGCAGAAGCCCGAGCTCATCAGAGCTCAGGCCTTCTGCATAAATTTTTCCCTTACGGTAATACGCCGCATTTACAAACCGCCAGCCCCTGAGGGCTATATCATCGGCTATTCTGCAATACACAGTATCACTCCTCAGAATCGGAAGTCTCCTCATCAGCACCGCTGAAATTGATACACATCATTGTCAGGTCATCAAACTGAGGTGCTGCTCCCACAAACTGGTCTATCCTCTCCTTGACCGAAGCAATCAGCTCATTCGGCTCAGCATTTGCCTCAATATTCAGAGCAGCAAGCATTCTGTCAGTTCCGAACAGCTCCTCATCAGCACTGGTTGCCTCAGGAGCGCCGTCAGTATAAACGAACAGAGAGCCGCCCTTTTCTATATCAAATTCGTACTGCTTATACTTTTTCCTCTTCATTACTCCGAGAACGAAGTCATGCTTATCCTTGAACAGCTCAAACTCTCCGTTTGCCTTTCTTAACATAGGATACTCGTGACCCGCATTGCCTGCAACTATGTGTCCTGTGGAAATCTCAAGAATACCAAACCACACGGTCACAAACATATTTGCATTGTTGTTCTCACAGATACTCTTATTCGAGTGATCAAGAACCTCGGCAGGTGAAAGGCCCGACATTGCATAGTTGCGTATAAGCAATTTTGACATCATCATAAACAATGCCGCAGGAACTCCCTTGCCCGATACATCGGCAATAGTAAGTCCGAGATGGTCATCATCTATATAGAAGAAGTCATAGAAGTCTCCGCCGACCTCCTTTGCAGGGTCCATTATAGCATAAAGCTTGAAGGCCTCATGCTCGGGGAACTTCTTCGGAAGCATATCGTCTTGTATTTTTGCGGCAAGATTAAGCTCTGCCGATACCTTTTCCTGCGCTCCGATAAGGTCACGGATCTCTCCCGTATATTTACTGATATCTCTTGTAAGCTCGGTAATATCGTCTGCAAGAGCTCCGAACTCATTCTTAGTTCTTATTTTTGAGAGGTTCTCAGCAACAGCCTCGCTGTCCTTGTCCTCCATATACCTTCTGACATTCAGACTTACACGTCTGAGAGGTCTGATAGCCTTGAAATAGATATACAGAAGCAGTATTCCGCCTGAAATACCTATACCCGTGATACCAACAATGAACATGATTTTCAGGTTTGAGTCAAGCTCCCTGGAGAACTCGTCATAATCATAGGCGATACAGATAATACCCTTAACCTCATTATCTTCAACAAGCGGAGTACAGCCTATGTAATATTCCTTCTTATCAGTCCTGTCACTTGAAAGCTCAAACTCATATTCTTTATACTTTCCCGATCTGAACTTTCTTACAGCCTCGTGATCCTCGGGCTCATAGTACCACACCTGACCAAGCTCTCTGCCGAATGCAGTGGTTTCATCATCATCTTCTTCACTCTGAATACCCTCGAAGAACACAAAGCCGCAATCAGGGTCCATAACATCAATTACATAAAGCTCATCATAGTTGTACGATGACTTCTCATCATCTATCCTGAAAACTATCCACTGATAAAGCTCCTTAGCAAGCGCCATCTGTTCTATATCAGAATAATTTCTTGCATCTTCAGAGCTTAATTCACTCAGACCGTTTTCATCACAGCTAAAATATACTCTGTCAAGCGCTTTGCTCTCCTCTTCGGTAAACGGAACTCTTATCTCAGTGTAGTGCTCCTCAATAAAATCTAACAAAAAGCCGTAGCTTTTTATACTTGTAATTCTTGATTTTACATGTTTCAGATCACGCTGTATCATATCTGATTTGCCCGAAAGAAACAGGTCTGTGCTGCCGCCGTAGATAACCAAAGCTATTGAAAAAAGTGCCAGCATAAACACAATAACAGCAACAAAGCCCACCTGCAGAAGGAGCTTTCTGTTTTTCTTTTTTTTCGGGGGTTTCTTCTTTTTAGAAGCAGCCTCCGCATTATCCTGAAGCTCTATATCAATATTATCAATTTCCATATTACTTTCCTTTTCTAAAAAACGAATATACCTATTCAACAGTATATCACTAATATCCTTTTAAGTCAAGCCGAATTTAGCTAAGTCAGGCAGCAGCTTGCAGTGCTGGCTTAACATAACAGCCCGAAGACTCTCACCTTCGGGCTGTTATTCATAATATTCTATTCTTCGCTGTCATTACTGTCTTCCTGAAAAGCAGTTATAAGCTCTGTTATCCTATCTATCCTTTCCTGAGGAAGACTGTAAATGCTTTTCTCAAGCTCAAGACTAAGCCTTATAAGCGAGGTCAGCGACATATTCCTTGACGCCGCATATTTTTTCAGATCATCACGCATACCCTTCGGAACTTTTATCTGGATAACGTCCTGATTATCCTTCCTGTACTGATTTGATGATGTCATTCTGTAATTGCGTTCCTTCAGCAGCTGACATATACTGCACAGCTTCTGTGATGACATTTTTGCATCAAAGAGCCTTCCGCACTGCTCACAGGCTGTGAGCTTGTCTTTTATATCTGCTCTTGTACCCTTTCGGCTCTCATAATATTTATGCTTTGACTTTGCGATCCTTTTTGAACGGCACTCCTCACAGTATCCGTTTCGATTAATATCGGAATGATATTCCTTTCCGCAGTCCTTACATATCACATTAAACATAAGCTCACTCCCATGTACCTGACTGCCCCGTAAAAATGCGGAGCAGTCTGTACACATATAATACCACAGTTTAACCGAAAAATCAAGTCAATTATTACTTCCTTCTATGCATATCATGCTTTCTTTTAAGGTCTTCAAAATTGTGAAGATTAAGAATAGTATTACCCTTCTGATTTATGCTGTTTTCAAAGCCCTCCCTGTTCACAAGACATATTTTATGCTCATCTGCATATTTCTCTTCTTCGTATGTAAAGCCCGAAAAGCTTACAAGAAGCACATAATCAATTTCCCTTTCATTTTCATTGAACTTTGAAAGAATCGGTTCAATATTGAAATTATAATAGAAATCATCAAGCAGACTCTTGCGTCTTTCAAAAAGGCACAGGAATCGTTTATCCCCGCTTTGGACCGACAAGCAGTAAGCAATATTAGTTTTTGAATCCATTTTACCGTCAACCTTAAACTCTCTGCCAAACTGTTCGTAAAACAAATAGTATATGTTTTTTCGGAACAAATCTGCGCTGACAAGCAGGTCATAGCTCAGCTCATCATAATTCATTCTTTTTCTTTTTATATTAAAATGTCTGCTCTCAAGCTCATAGCTGAGAAGCGGGTCATATTCACCCGTATTTGTATGCTCGGGGTGTTCAGACAGATCAAATGCATCATCAATCCTTGAGCCCATTCCTCTGCGAAGCACCCACACCTTCCAGTATGGCATATTCATTATATCATGAACCGATCTGTCTGCACGCTGGGAAACAAGCCGTACAGTCTCATAATCATTACCGCCAAAATAGAGCTGAGTATCACAGCAGGCTATTATTATATCCGCAGCCGTATTGTACGCTTTTCTCAGCTGACCGACCGACTGAAGAATGATACCCAGAGAGATGTTTCTGCTTCTTGCTGCGGCAATAATGCAATCAAAATCGGGTATGACTGTCTGTGTTCCGAAATCATCAATAAGTATGCTTACAGGCACAGGCAGCCTTGAATTTTCACACTTTGTGTCGGCATATTTTATAAGAACGTTCAGCAGCTGTGAAAAGAAGATGTCAGCGTGCTTATCCATTGAACGGTCATTGTCACTGATTATTACAAATACCGCAGTTTTCTTCTTGCCTATATCCTCAAACTTCAGCTCGTTATCGGCATATAGTCTGAGTGCGGCATCGTTCATGAACGGCATCATCATTTCACTGGCTATCGAAAGAATACCGCTGGTTGTTGATTCCGCACCCTTTACCACACTGTAAGCCTTGTAAAGCCTTACAGCCATGCTGTCAGGATTATTTCTGACAATAACATCTATCAGCTTAGCATATTCGCTGATTTTTGTGTAGTTTTCAAGTGTAAACAAATCAGAAACACTGCTCATTTTTCTGGGATATCCTGTCTGTTCAAAGCATACAGCGGCTATCATACTCTGAATAAAATTGACCGCTGAATTATGCCAGAACGGGTCTGAATAATCACACGTTCTTCCTCCCATAATAGTTGCCAGCGTCAGAACATCACGCTCTGTCCTGACATTGTAAATCGGGTCATAGGTGATTGACTTGTCAGTTTCAATCAGGTTAAACACCTTTACATCGTAGCCCTTATCCTCAAGGAAAAGACCGTACTTCTTTACAAGGTTGCCCTTTGTATCGGATATAACCATGCTGTGCCCTGCCTCTGCAAGCTGGAGAATGTTCGGCTTCAGGAAGCTGTGCGTTTTTCCGGAGCCAGGTGCTCCGATTACGCAGATGTTTTTGTTCAGGCACTCTTCATCTATTTCAAGCCTGTACTTCTTTGAAAGAATAATCGAATTATTACTCATAATACTACCTCCATAAAATCATCAAGCTTAGTTGTTACTGCATCTGCAATCCCGAAGCTTATCGCTTCCTCGGGCGTCATGAAATTGTCATGGTCCATTGCCTTTTTGAGCTCCTTCATAGTTTTACCCGTTCTCTCAGCCAGAAGCTCCGTTACTGTATCACTGATAGAATTCAGATTTTTGCTGATCTCGGCAAGAGTCTTGCTTCCTCCCTCAATGTATCCGCCTATCAGTGCCTGATGTATCATCAGCTTTGAGTGCGGAAGCATCAGCCTTTTGTCACCCTGTGCGAAAATAAATGCCGCCATGCTGTATGCATCTCCTGTACAAACACAGGTGATTTCAGACGAAACAAGCTTCATCGCATCTATTATCGAAAGCCCTGCTCTTACTATTCCTCCGCCTGAATTGATGAGCATTGTGATATTGTCACTCGATTCACTTCCGAGGACAAAAAGCTGTCTGACGATCTCACTTGCCGATTCGATTGTTATCTGCCCCTCAAGTGTTATCACCCTTTTTCTCAGCAGATAATCTTTTGTCTCTGCCGATGCGTTTGACTGTGTGCCAGGAATAAAAAACCTTGCCATAAAATCTCCTCCTTAATGATTTTTTTATTTCCCTCATTTCTGAGTTTAGTATATTATATCGTCATGCTATCAATTTGTCAAGGGGTTTTTAAATCTTTTTTTCTTTTCAATGTTTTAAACAATTCACTCCGCACTTTTTTGCGCTTTTTAAACAACAAAACCCGAAAACAGTTTCCTGTTTTCGGGTCTGATGTGTTATATTCTGAAAAATTCACCTGTCTGACAGCTTGTTGTTCAGGTCAAAATGGAAGTGTGCTTCAAATCTGCCTGTCGCTACCTCATTTCCCTCTTCATCGGTTATCGCATTTATACCGAGGAATATCTCGGTATTTTCATCAACGCCGTCAGCATCTGCCTTTGGCTCTGTTGAAAGCAGGAACCTCATTGTGTTCGGCTCACCCTCTTTTGCCCAGCCGCCGAGCATGGTAACGCTGTCTGCATCTGTTGCTTCCATGAACGGAGTCAGGTCATCATAAACCATTGTCATAGCACCGCTGTCATAGCCCCACGGAAGCGGTGAACCGTCAGTGGCGCTGACATCTATTGCTATTCCGTAGATGTGATTATCAGGTACATACCAGAGCTCTGATATCTTTATATCCAGTCCCTCAAAGCCCTCAACGATCTTGCCATGATCGTCAACCTTGAGCCCCACTCCGAGAGGGTCTTCGCTCTCGGCTTCCTCAGTCTCGGCAGCTTCTGTCTCTTCTTTCTCTGCCTGCTCAGCCTCGGGACCCTCAGGCTGGAGCGTGATCACATAGTGGTCATCAGAATACTCCATGTGTATCACACATCCCGGTGCAGCATTTGAAAAGCCGTATTCAATGGTGTAGGGTTCCTCGTGATAATCAGCCCAGCTTGTCACAAACTCCTCCTCCTCATAGCTGAAATAGTTCAGCATATAGTCGGTGATCTCGTCTTCGTAGACGCCCTCTTCAATGTCGTTTTTGTAGGAGTGCGTGCTGTTATCATACTCAAATACAGAATTTACCGCAGTTGGCTCCCAGTCAACAGACGGAAGCTCGGAATGTCTGAGAAAGAACAGGTCTCTGTCTCCGACTTTCATTCCAACTGTGCTGCTTTCCTCGCCGTTATTATCAAACTTTACGTTTTCGGTATCAACAGGCATGATAAAGGTGATCTCATCGGGGATATCTACCTCCTCATCACTGTATACGAAAGCTATACCGTTAATCTTTACCGTACACTGAAAATAATTGCCAAAGCTGTCTGTCTTAGTGATGCTATCGGCATTTTCGACATCTTTCTTTGAAGCATCGAACACCATACCATCAGGGGTGAGAGCTCCGACCTTTATTTCGGTGATCTCGCCCTCAAAGATAGCGTCGGTGTTCTCGACCATATCCATGAATGTCATTGACTGACTTCCCTGATTGCTGTCAGAGAGCTCCTCCTGCGGTGCGCTTGCTGCAGGTGATGTTCTGACCTCCTTATCGGGGGCTTTCATAGAAAAGTATGCTGCCGAGCCCCCTCCGATAATGAGTGCTGCGCAGGCTGCTGCGATAAGCCCGCTTTTTTTGCTCTTGATTCTTGCCTGTCCGTTTGTTGTCATAGTGATCTCCTCCCTGTTCTCTGCGGAAGAAACAGCGTTATCACTGTCTATGACAGCGTTCAGGATATTCTTTTTCTTTTCTTCGCTGTACTTAGCGACTCCGTCTGAATAACGCATAGTTGTCCTCCTCCGTTAGTTGTTTTTTGAGCTTCGAGAGTGTGCGGTACATTTTCGACTTTACAGTCGATTCCGTCATTCCCAGAAGCTTCGCAGTTTTTTGAAGAGTGTGACCGCAGGCATAGTGAAGATAAAAAATACGATAAGCGGTCGTGTCCGATTGTTCTAAACTCCGCATGATGTCCTCATACAGAAAGCTGTCATCGTTTTCGAGGTCCTCCAGCGCACGTTCATCGACTATTGCTATGTTATCGTCGAAGCTCTCTTCGTCGGGAGCGCTCCTGTAATGGTCAGCAACGCGCCTTTTGGCAACTGTCAGGAGAAAATGCTTTGGGCGCAGTATAGTTTCGCCCGAAAGCATCTTCCTGTACAGCTCAAGATAAATATTCTGGAGTATGTCCTCGGCTGTCTCCTTCGGACTGACCTTCAGCAGGATATACTTATATATATCTGTGTATGTCCTGTCGTAAAGCTTTTCAAAGCTTTGGTTTATCTTTGACTTGTCCACGTTCTCACCCCCTTCACTTATATAGTCGCAGAAAGAAGAAAAATAGTTTCACTTTTTTGAAAAAACTTTTTTTCATTATATCACACTGCAAAATCAAAATCAACAGTCTCGCCATTTATACTCCCAAAAAGGGCTGCTTCCTTAATAAAAGCGAAGAATGTCACTTATCAGGTGGAAGAGATATTAATAATATGGAAACAATAAGTTATTAAAAACATAACAAAAATATAATATAATTAAAGGAATAACTTAAAATCTTACATTAAGGCAACACCGCACCACCCCTGTGCATCAGATGCGCCGTCCAGATTTTCGTCAGATTGCCTAAATTCGACGCAGGCTTGCTGATGCAAGTCAAGGAGAATTTGGGTAATATGACGGATAAGCGGGTCGTCAAGCAGGCTTGACACGGCAGATGATGTGCAGAGGCGTTAGCCGCGGGTCGTGCGGTGTTGCCTTAAGCCGAATTGCCGCAGGCGTAATGGCAGCAGCG
>DGRP01000169.1 GCA_002391065.1 Ruminococcus sp. UBA4385
CGCCGCCGAGGATAGCAACAAAAGGTCTTACAGGATTTTCAACAGCGTTTCCGAGGTAGTTGATCTCCTTCTGCATGAGGTAACCAACTGCTGTTTCCTTAACGAACTTTGTAACGCCTGCTGTGGAAGCATGAGCTCTGTGAGCAGAACCGAAAGCGTCCATAACGAATACCTGTCCGTCAACGAGGTCTGCGAGCTCCTTAGCGAACTTTTCACCGTTCTTGGTCTCCTCAGCGCCTCTGAATCTTGTATTCTCAAGAACTACGATCTCGCCGTCAGCCATTTCGGCAACAGCCTTCTTAGCGTTCTCGCCTACAACTGTATCGTCCTTAGCGAAAGTAACCTTTGCGCTTACGAGCTCTGCAAGTCTTGCAGCAGCGGGAGCGAGTGAGAACTTGTCCTCAGGACCGTTCTTAGGCTTTCCGAGATGTGAGCAGAGAACTACCTTTGCACCGTTCTCTACGAGCTTGTTGATAGTCGGAAGAGCAGCGGTGATTCTGTTGTCGTTAGTGATAACGCCGTCCTTAAGCGGAACGTTGAAATCAACTCTTACGAGCACCTTTTTGCCCTTTACGTCAATGTCTTCAACTGTGACTTTGTTTAATCCTGCCATGATTATCTGACATCCTCTCATTATAAATTTTTCGCACCTCAGTGCGTTATTGACTGTCATTAAATTAACAACCTTAAATATTATAACATATTGCCCCGCCAAAGTCAAGAAGCGTTTTATTACTTCTTTTTTGTGTACTTCTTATAACCGGGGTGCTTGCCTGTAACGCCGTACTGATCTCTCATGCCGATAAGGCGGTTGATATTGTTCATGTCAATATCCTTTACACCGCCGAGAAGTCTTGCAACAAGCGAAATCTGCGCCTGAAGTTCCAGAGTTTCCATTCTGTAGTAAGCTGTAGTCAGGTCAGCGCCGACTGTAAGAGCACCGTGATTTGTCAGGAGCATTACATCGTGATATGGGAGATAAGGCTCAATAGCCTGAGGCACTTCATAGGTAGAGGGTGTGCCGTAGGGTGTCAGCGGAACCGAGCCTACAGTTATAACTGTCTCTATCATGCAGTAGTCATCAAGCGGCTTGTGAGCGCAGGCAAAGCCCGTAGCCACAGGCGGATGAGCATGAACAACAGCACCTACATCGGGGCGCTCCTGATAGCATTTCATGTGCATTTTGATCTCAGAGGAGGGTCTCCAGTCCTCGGTGGGCTTCTCAATTACATTGAAGCTTCCGTCAATAAGACCGATGTGGTCTCTTGTGATCTCATACTTTGAGATACCTGTTCTTGTTGCAAGGTAGCGGTCCTCATCTACCTTTACGGAAACATTTCCGTCATTGGCTGCTACCCAGCCCTTTGTCCACATCTTATGGCAAACCTCAACTATCTGATCCTTTATATCTTCGTACATATTCTTAGTCCTTTCTTATTCGGGGATTACTACTCCCTTTTGGAGCATTATGTTTGCGTATATGGCAGTTTCGCCTGTAGCGACGATTGCGTAGGCTTTCTTTGCCTCTTCATAGAAGGCAAAGCGCTCGATCTCGCCGACTGTCTCTGCACCTCTTTCATCGTGCCTTGCGATGATTGCCTTGTACTCGTCCCAGATGGGAGTCTCTGCATTGTCACCCGGCATCACCTGCATAAGGCTTACAGGCTTTTCAACATAGGTGTCAAGCGGGAAGAGTTTAAGTATCGCATCTAACAGCTCGGGTACGCCGTGACCGTCACAGCGGATAACCTTTGCGTTCTTTCCCATGCTTTCGGCAGGGAAGTTGCCGTCAGCGATCACTATCCTGTCGGAGTGCCCCATTTCGCAGAGCGTTTTGAGAAGCTCGGGCGAGAGTATGGGCGGTATGTTTTTAAGCATTGGCTTTATTCTCCTTTAATGCGTTTATCTGGATTTTGATGTTTCCGAGAGCAGTAGCCTCGGAAGAGCCTTTGATAACCTTCTTTCCGCCGGCCTCTTCGATGAGCTCACAAAGGAGCGAGTCCTTAGTGCCGCCGCCGACAATTATAAGCTTGTCAAAGGTCTTTGCGGTGCAGCTTTCAAGCTCGGCAAGCGTTTTTGCAAACTTTGCAGCTAAGCTGTCATAAATGCATCTGATTATCTCGCCGTCATCAGCAGGTTTGCCCTGACCTCTCATCTGACACTGAAGAGCTATCCTGTTAGGCAGGTCTCCGGGTGCTGCAAGAGAGGGGTCATCGGTATCAATGAGAAAACGCTTCGGCTGAGCCTGTCTTGCCATTGCTTCCATATCGGCAAAGCTGTATTCTCTGCCGTTTTTAGCCCAGTATCGGCGGCTCTCCTGAATAAGCCAGAGCCCTGTCAGGTTTTTAAGATATGAAGTTTTCCCGCCGTAGCCCTTCTCGTTTGTAAAAGCTGTCAGCAGCGACTGATCGGAGAGCACAGGCTTATCAAGCTGTGTTCCCAGCAGGCACCATGTTCCGCAGCTCAGAAAAGCGAAATCCTCGCCCGAAGCGGGCTCTGCGGCAGCCATAGCACACTGAGTATCATGTCCGCACACAGCTACCACTTTAAGCGGCTTTACACCGAGCTCCTCGCAGATCTCGGGGCGCAGCTCTCCAACCACAGTTCCCGGCATTATCACCATAGGCAAAAGTCTTGGCGGAATATTCATCTTATCAAGCACATCTGCGCTCCACTGATTTGTAACAGCATCGAGCATCTGTGTTGTAGATGCCATAGAAAGCTCGGTATATACCCTGTCACTAAGGAAATAGGAGAGCAGGTCTGGCATCATCAGTATCTTGGCTGTGCGCTCAAGAAGCTGCGGCCTTTGATCTGCAAGGGAACGAAGCTGGAACACGGTATTTATATCCATTATCTGAATACCCGTAAGCTTGTAAAGCTCCTCGGGAGAAATATCATCGGCACATTTTCTTGCCATGCCCTTGGTACGCTTGTCACGGTAGTGAACAGGGTTTTCCAGCAGCCTGCCGTCAGCACCTACAAGCCCGAAGTCAACGCCCCAGGTATCAATGCCTATGCTTTCAAGGTCGGGATATTTCTTTGCTTTGATGATGCTCTGCTTTATCTCGTGAAACAGCCTTAAAACGTCCCAGTACATAGTATCTCCGACTGTTACGGGGTCATTTGTAAAGCGGTGTATCTCCTCGGTCTTTATTTCTCCGTTTTCCTCCCAGCCGATGACGGCCCTTCCGCTGGAAGCTCCGAGGTCTATCGCTAAATGCTTAGCCATTGTATTCCTCCTTTCAGAGGTTTATCTCATACCTCTGTACATAGGTCCGTAATTTGCGCAGGCTCTGTAGTCAGCGCCCTCCTTGTCCATGCCGAATGCGTTCCATGCAGCAGGGCGGAAGATTTTATCCTCTGGCACATTATGCATAGCAACAGGTATCCTGAGGATAGATGCCAGAGTGATAAGGTCGGCACCAACGTGACCGTAGCTGATAGCACCGTGATTTGCGCCCCAGTTGTTCATAACGTCATAAGCGGTCTTAAACGGTGCTGCGTCTGTAACTCTGGGAGTAAACCATGTACAAGGCCATGTGTAGTCAGTTCTCTTCCAGAGAATATCGTTTACCTCCTCGGGAAGCTTTACTGTCCAGCCCTCAGCTATCTGAAGCATAGGTCCGAGACCCTTTACAAGGTTCAGTCTTATCATGGTAACGGGCATTTCAGCGTCTGTAACATATCTTGATGAGAATCCGCCCCCTCTGAAATATCCGCAGTCAGCGTAGTTCCATGTGGTAGCCTCCATAATAGCCTTTTGATCGGCTTCGGTTACGTTCCACCATTCTTTCATAACGGGCTGACCGTTTTCGTCCAGTGCCTTTCCACAGGCATCAAGGCACGCAGCACCCGAGTTTATCAGGTGGATAAAGCCGCCTGCTTCCTTAGCCTTGCCTGTGAGCTCATAGTTTGCAGCCTTTTTCAGAGCCTCGGGGCTCCAGTATGTACGAACGTCGGCAAATATCTGAGCACGGTTTGTCAAAAGCTTTAAGAAGAGCATACCAAGACCGTTCAGTACATCGTTCTCGGTAGCAAGAACATAAGGCTCTCTTGCTCCGTTCCAGTCAAAGGTGGTGTTGAGGAGCGCCTCGGGGAAGTCACAGTTAGGATAGAAGTCTGTCCACTGTCTCTGTCCCTGGAAGCCTGCCGCAATAGCGTTGTGGCCAACCATTTCTTCCTCTCTGCCCTTGGGGAGCTTGTCGTTGCCGTTCATAAGGTCCTTGATGATGC
>DGRP01000103.1 GCA_002391065.1 Ruminococcus sp. UBA4385
TATCTATCCCCGCAGGGCAGATATCCCTGCACGCAAGCGACTTTCCGCAGCCCTCAAACACACGCTTTCTGTAGGTCCTGTAAAGCTCCTTTTCCTGCTCCTTCGGCAGAGCCGAAATAAGCCTTGCCATCGGCACAGCGCCCGACATTCCGACAAAGCTGTCATCAACGCAGAAGTTCGGACAGACCTCCAGACAACAGCCGCACTGCAAACAGCGTGATGCCTCATAGGCAGTATCCGCAGCTCTCTCGTCAGCCTTTGTCTGAGCCTCAAACCAGACCTTCATTTCTTTGAGCCTCTCAAAAACCGAGCTTCTGTCAACTATCAGGTCTTCAACAGGCGGAAACTTCCTGAGCGCCTCTACCCTGACCGTATCTCCAAGCTCGGAAAGCTTTGCATCGCAGGCAAGCATAGGTCTGCCGTTTATAACCATAGCACAGGCTCCGCACTTTTTTTGCAGACAGCTTGACTCCCACTTTATCTCGCCGACAGTCTCTCCGTTAATATCCCGAAACGAACTGTCCGAATTTATCTGCCTGAGCGCCGTTGCAACCGTGGCATTCTCGTCCTTCGTTTCAAATTCTATCGTCTGGAGATAGGGCTCACCGCCTTGCTTTCGGCGGAGTATTTCAAGTCTGTGCTTCATCGTCTTCCCTCCTGTCGGGGATAATGCCGTATTCTGTCACAAGCCTGCCCTCACTCATATAAGCGAGAGAACGCTTGCGGTAACGCTCGTCTTTTTTCGGGTGATCCTCTCTGTAGTGCGCTCCTCTGCTCTCACGCCTGTTAAGGGCAGATATCAGCATAGCCCTTGCAAAGTCAAGCCTTGCCGTTTCACGGCAGTTATATTCACGCTCCGAGGACAGTTCATCAAGCTCCGAGAGCGCCCCCTTTATAAGCGTTTCATTTCTCACTATCCCAAGCCCTGAGAGCAGTATATCCCTTATCCTGAATATCAGCTCGGAAGCTGCCTGCTGTTCAAACTCATCCGAGCCTGTGAAAACACCTTCGCTGACCTCTTCAGTCTCACCCGAGAGCACAGTCTCGGCAGCGACCTGTCCACCGTAGAGGGCTCCGAGCATTGAATTTCCGCCCAGCCTGTTCGCACCGTGGTACTGCGAGCAGCACTCTCCTGCGGCATAAAGCCCCGCAAGGCTCGTTCTGTGCTTTTCGTCAACATCTATTCCGCCCATAAAGTAATGTATCCCCTCATGGACCGGTATAGGCGTATATGTCGGATCATCTCCGGTGCATCGGATCATCTCATCACGCAGGTCGCTGAGACGTTCCTTCCAGATCTTATCGGAAAGTTCGGTCATATCCAGATACACTTCCTCGACGGTGTTTTCCTGACGTCGGACAAAAAACATCTCCCGCGAGACCACATCACGGGGCATAAGGTTCCCAAGCTCAGGATACTTCTCCTCCATAAAATACCAGGGCTTATCCTCTTTGGTCATTATCCACAGCCTTCCGCCCTCGCCTCTTGCCGCCTCAGAGATAAGGCAGCGCTTGCCCGGAATGGCAATAGTCGTGGGGTGATACTGTATCATTTCAAGATTTGAGAACACCACTCCCTGTGAGAACAGCACTGCAGCACAGTCTCCGCTGTTCTGGGTAGTGCCCGTAGTCATCTCCGGGAACATTCCGTTCAGGCCTCCGCTGCACACTATCACCTGCCCCGAAAGCTCACTCAGCTTTCCCGAGTACACATCTCTTATACGCACACCTGTGCATTTATCTCCGCTTATCAGAAGCCTTATCAGCTCATGGTGCGGCAGCCTTCTGATAAGACCCTTAGCCTCATATTTTCTTGCCTCGTCTATCACAGCGGACATTATTATTTTTCCCGTGCTGCTTCTTGCATAGGCAGTACGCTTTTTCTTCTGACCGCCGAAATTTCTGAGCACCAGCTCTCCGTTCTCCATATTAAATGGCACTCCGAGGCCTTCAAGCCAGCGCACTATCTTCGGTGCGTTTCTCGTCAGCCCGTCTACCGCATTAGGGTCGGCGAGGTTCACTCCGCCGTTCATAGTATCTCTGTAGTGATTGCGGATATTGTCGTCCTCGCCCATAGTATCAAGAGCCGCATTTATACCGCCCTCAGCAAGCACCGACTGTGCCCTCTCGGACTGCTGCAGCGACACCAGCACCGAGCCGACATTTTCCTCTGCGAGCCTTATCGCTGCCGAAAGCCCTGCAAGGCCTGCTCCGATAATTATAACACTCATCACCGCACCCCCTCAGAGCCACCTGATATAATACACAACAAAGGCCGCACCTGCCAGAATAAGCAGTACGGACAAAATGAGCATTATATCTATACCGAGATCCTTATAGCTTCTTATTCCGAACGATATCATCATAGGTCTCACATTCGAGATAACGTGAAGTGCTATCGACACTATCATAAGTATCTGTGTGCAAAGCTGCAAGGGTCCGAAAAAGGTCAGCCTGTA
Organism: Ruminococcus sp. UBA4385; assembly: GCA_002391065.1. Next base: position 2,460 of record DGRP01000103.1, read on the forward strand.
AGCGCCTGTTTCATTGTGCCTCCCGAGAAAGATAAGCACATGGGCAGCAGCAAAAAGCATCACAGCAAAGCCGCTTATACGTCTGAGCCAGAAGAGCTTATTCTCCTTAAAGTAATGCGTGCCCGACCTTTTAAGCAGCTTCACCGACTTTACCGCCAGTATCACGCCCAGCACCGTATGCACACAGATAAGTGCGAGCATAAGCAGTGCCGAGCCCTGTGTCAGAGGGTTTCCTCCGGGCATGATCCCTGCCAGCTGGAAGCCTCCGAGTATCATGTGTATAAGCAGAAGCACCATTATCAGTACCGTAATAACTGCATTAACTCTTCTCATCAGAATCACCCTTTACCCTCAGCATAACCGTCTGCTCTCTCTTGTTCACCGACTCAGCACCCAGCTTGTCGGCAAGCTCCGCCGACATGACGATCACATCAAACCTTCCGCTGTCCGCCTTTGAGATCATAAGCGTCGGGTCGCTTTCGGTTATCTTCATCTGGTTTTCGGCAAGCCGTGACTGAAAGCTCTGCGCCATAGTGATACCCGTAGTATCGCTTTTTGACACAGTGCAGTCAATGTCCTCAAAGAGCATAAGCACATCAATATCGCCCTCAGAGAAAAACGACTTCCACAGTTCCATGCTCTTTTCATCGGGGTGCTTGTCACGGTTTATAAGCACGACATACTCTCCCGAGGGCGAGTCGATGATAACAGAGGCAGAAGCCACTGCGTCTTTCTCATCGCTTATAAGTCCCTTGAAGTATGCCGTCTGTGAGAACGGTATGCCGACTGCGGCCGCCAGAAAAATGACGGTCACAAAAAAATGTCTGATGATCTTCATAGAAAAAAATCCCTTTATTCCTCCGCTGATTTAAGTGCCGACTGCACAGCCTCCTTAAACTCATTGAAGTTGATAGTTGCGCCTGTTATAGCATCGACCTCGTCTATAGTATTTTTAGCGACGAGCTGTTTTGCATAGTTTTCGCAGGCAGCGTTTGCTCTCTGGGCTCTCTGATAGTAGTCCTTGTTCTTGATCTCTCCGCCCTCCTTGCCGTAATCCTCGTCCTTGGGAGTGCCGTCGATCTCATAGGTCTTGAAGGTGCAGGCTGAGATTTTGCCGTCTTTGATCGTTATTTCTACCTCTCCGTAGCCGTTGCCCTCATCAGAGCCCTGATCCTCATTTACATACTCACTGCTTCGTGCAGTGTAGGTTCCGTCTTTATAGGTCTTGTCTCCGCAGGCACAAAGCGACAGCGCCAGCAGAGCCGACATTAATACTGCAATTTTCTTTTTCATACTATCCCTCCGATATTCTTAAAACGGGTTCTGATCGTCAAACCTGATCTTTCCTGTGAAATTCTGGTTCACTATCTCCTTTGAAAGCTTTCCGTCACGAAGCACAAGCGTCCGCTGCGCTACCTCAGCGACCTCAGGGTCGTGGGTAACTACAATAAGGGTCGTGCCCTCGTTGTGAAGCTTATGAAACAGCTCAACTACAGTCTCTTCGTTTTTCTCGTCCAGGTTTCCCGTAGGCTCATCAGCCAGAATTATCTCGGGATAATTAATAAGTGCTCTTGCTACGCACACTCTCTGCTGCTCACCGCCCGAAAGCTGTGAGGGCAGGTGCTTTGCCCTGTCAGCAAGACCTACACGCTCAAGTGCTTCAAGTGCTTCCTTCTCATCGGGCAGGCTGTGATAGTACTGCGCAAGCATTACGTTCTCAATAGCGGTAAGGTAATTTACAAGATGAAACTGCTGGAAGATAAGACCTATCTTGTCACGTCTTATGTTTGTGAGGTTTTTCTTGCTCTCCTTTGCAATATCCACTCCGTCAAGGAGCACCTCGCCCTTGCTTGGCTTGTCCATACAGCCGATGATGTTCATCATTGTACTCTTACCCGAGCCCGAGGGTCCCATTATGGACACCCACTCGCCCTTCTCGACTTTAAGGCTCACATCATCGAGAGCGTGCAGCTCTCCGTATATCTTATAAACGTTTTTAAGTTCCAATAAGCTCATTGTTACGTCTCCCTTCTTTATTCGCCCTTGAGCACAAGTGCAGGGTCAATGTCCGTAGCACTTCTGATAGGCATAAGGCTTGCAATTCCCGTTACTGCGATAGATGCGACTATAGTTATCGGCACAAGCAGAGGTCTGAAAGAGATCGAGCTTGAGAACACTCTCACGCTGACCTGCTGAGCAAACACAAAGCCCAGCACCGAGCCTGCCGCACCGCCCAGCAGACCGAGAAGCATACTCTCTCCCATAAACTCCTGAATAATACTCTTGTCCGACGCACCGATCGCCTTTCTGAGGCCTATCTCCTTACGTCTTTCAGCCACAACGGCAGTCATTGTAGTTGCCACGCAGATCATAGTCAGCGCGAGCACTACCACCGTTACCAGCAGAACAAGAGCCTGAAGCTTTGTGAGAACTGTCGCCTCGGAAGCCGTAACACGCTTGACTAAGCTTGCGTGTATAGCAGGCACTTTACTGTTTATCTTGTCAATATACTCCGAGAGCTCGTCAGCCGATGCAGAGATACTCAGCTCCGCTACATCAACTCTGCCCTCTTTCTGTGTGAGTGCCTCCATATCGGCAGCACTCATATAAATGTACTCTTCCTCGGAGCCGCCTGTCTCAACTATGCCGACAACATTGAAGCAGTCGATATTATCAAGCACTACCTCGCCGTTTTCGTCTTTCCCGTTTTCGGTCCCGGGAGTGTAGGCCAGCTCTATCATATCGCCGATTTTCAGGTTGAATGACTCCGCAACAGAGTCGCCTATCAGCACATCATTGTGCGAGCTGAACCAGTCTCCGTCAACGCTCCAGTATGGGCTTGCAGCCTTGACCTCATCGGCATCTGTTCCTGCTGCCACAACAGGAATATCGTTTATCCTCACGTTCTCATATCTGAACGGAGCTGCACCAACTATAGCATCATCACTTATGCAAGCCTTTGCAGACTCCACATCTGCCATAGTAAAGCTCTCTCCGCTTGCCGTGAAGATCATATTTGCTCCGTAATTACGGAACTGCGCACCCATCTGCCTGGGCACATCGTAATAGATAGATACAAGTCCCGAAAGTATAGTCGCACCGATCGCAATTGAGAGCAGTGCAACCACCATTCTTGACCTTCTCCTCAAAAGAGAGGCGCTTATCATTCTGATAAACATACGTCTTTTCTTCATAGCTCCGCCCCCTTATCTTCCGTGAAGAACTTCGGTCGGGCGAAGTCTCAGCAGCATTCTTATCGCAGGTATACAGCCGATAAGCGTAACTATCACCACAAGCACCGCCACTATAGGCACTACCATAGGCCTCATAGCTATTGCCGAGCCGAATACCGAATGACCGATTATCTGTGCGAAGCCGAAGCCTGCAAAAAAGCCTGCTGCTCCGCCTATTATAGCAGTTATAAAGATTTCTGTCAAGACAAGCAGCGAAATAGACCCGTTATGAGCTCCTATCGCCTTCATAAGTCCTATCTCCTGACTTCTCTCCATAACGCTTGCGGTAACTAAGTTGCAGATACCGAGCGCCGCACCAATAAGACTGAGTATAGTTATCAGCACCATAAGAAGCTGTGTCTTTTCAAGAATAGCGCCCTCGGAATCAGCTACCTGCCTTACAGGTGAGGCTACAGAGTCGGTGATGACCTCCTGTATCTGATAGCAGATAGAGCTTGCATAGGCTGTGCAGTACCACTGCTCCTTCTGGGCTACCGTCAGAGATGAAGGGTCTTTTGCAGCTCTCTCTGCGAGCTCGTCATCAGGGGTGGTAAGGGCTGATACCTCTATGCTGTCAATATTTCCGTCAAGCCCGTCAAGTGCCTGAGCCGTATCGAGCAGGCAATATATCTGGCTGTCCTCTTCTCCGCCTGCATCGTAAATTCCTACTATGTCAAGCTCCTGCGAGCCCTGACTGCCCCTGACAGTCAGCTTGTCCCCTACCGAGAGCCCAAGCTTTTCAGCCGTCTGCACTCCGACCATAGCGCCGTTAGCACTGCCCGACTGCTCATCAAGCCACGAGCCCGAGGTAAGCTCCCACCAGCTTCTCATGCTTGCAACTCCCGCATCGAGTGTCTCTCCTGTGGGAAGCTCCATGTGGTGATTAAACCATGTTCCGACTACAGTCACCTCAGTATCGTCAGAGGTCTCTGCCTCTACGTTTACAAAGGGTGCGTAGTCAACTATATTGAATGCCCAGAAGATAGTCTTTATCTTTCCGAGCTCTTCTTCTTTAAGATAAATGCCTGTTGAGCCGCCCTCGACCTCGTACAGATCACTCAGCACCGAGGTCTGCTTCGGAACTACCTTTATGTTTGCTCCGAACGTTTTAAGCTCCTGATTGACCTTGTCTCCGACATCGAGCATAACGCTCAGCATTGCCGAGGCAAGCGATGCACCAAGGGCTATAGTGAAGGCTATCATCAGCATTTTCTTCCACTGACGGAACAGTGTTCCTCGAATCATTCTGCCAAACAAGTTTTCTCCTCCTTAAACCTTTTTGCCCGTGAACTTGCTCTCAAATTCCATAAGGCCGTCAACAGGAACAAGTATGCGCCCGTTATCTACAGTGTAGGGAATAACTATCGGGTTACAGCCGCCCTTGAAGCCTATGGTATTGATGTTCATAACAACGTTGCACAGCTTGCATACCACCTGACCGTCACGCTCAAAATAGCCTGTCTCTCCGCAGATATCGCAGGCATCAAGACCGATACCGTATGAGGTCGAATTAGGCTTCTTGATAACGATAAAGCGTATCTCCTTGTTTTTCCCCTCGGGATAATAGCCGAAGCGGTGCAGATGTCCGTCCTCAACCGCCTCAAAGGGAACTACCACGTTTCCGTCAACGACCTCTGCGTCCTCAACGGGAGAGAGTGCTATCTCTCGGTTTGCGTAGGTCTTGACAGATGTCACAGTAAATATGCTGAACACCATAACAACTGCCACAAGGTTTGCCCAGCGCCTTGTTACCTTGATGTTCTTTCTTATCTTTCTTTTCTCCGCAGGGTTTGAGTACGCAGGCTTTGAGGTAAAGCTCATTATCCAGAGTATCACGGGTATGCAGAGTGCAATGCCTATCGTCAGATACAGGAAAAGGCCTGCATTGTTGGTCGAGAAAATAGCTGTCTCAAAGAACTCATGCCTTACGTCCTTGGGGTCTTTGCCGAAGGTATCGGACAGGCTGTTTATCAGGTCAGCGAGCATATTCTTTGTAAACAGCACGCTTATTGCCGCCATGAAGCTCTTCACAAAGCTGACTGCAAGCGCTCCGAGCGTCAGCAGATACACCGCAGGCACAGGCAGGCGCAGCATACCTCTGTGAACGCCCATATAGATCAGCACTGCCAGCACCAGCCCGAAGATCATGCCTATGATCTTGAACAGGAAGTCTGTCGAGAGCCAGTTGCTGTCAACGAGCAGGATATTATGCGGATAGCCCATAACATCGGGGAAGGCATAAAACAGGCTCATAATAAGCAGACAGCCTGCGGTTATGCACATAAAGATCTCACCGATAAGCTTCGGGGTTTTGTGCTTTCTCAGCACTGCAAAATAGAGCACAGAGCCGATCAGAAACAGAACGAATGCCAGTATAGAGGTCTGGTATATCCTTAAATTCCAGAGCGATGTATCAACACTCGCAGTATTGTTTTTAGCGTAGGACATTATCCCTGCCGTTACCAGTCCGACACCTGCGCAGACAACCGATACTATCTTTCCGACCTTGCCGCAGGAGCGTTTAAGAAAGCCCCTCACAAGCCCCGTAAGTATCGCCGCCGTGATAAGAGCCTCGGCGGTCATTACAAAATATTTCAGCACTTAAAATACCTCACTTATGTATATTTATTGAGAAGATACCATATATAGGACAATATCATAAATTTAACCCGATATATAGCTTTGAAAACGATCTGTATAAACGCACAAATGCGCCGTAGTATCCAAGGGGACACACAGCGCAGTTATGCAGACCCTTTCAGGTCAGGAGATTATATAAAGGGAAATTTACCATTCCTGTACAACGTACTCCCAGCCCTCGAATGTAACCTCGAGGTTGCCGTTTGCGAAGTAATCATCAAAGCTTCCTCCCGGACCTGTCTCTGCGTCTGTGTGGAGCAGATAATTGTTCTCGGCAGGGCTGTGGATCGTGAACTTAACATTGTAAGTACCGGACTCGGGAAGTGCGATATTAGCACCGTAGTGAGGACCGTCAGAAGCGCTCATCTCCATGAAGGTACCGCTTGCTGCAACGTCGCCCGAATCAGCCTTTGTTACCTCGTAATCAACTGTCAGGTAAGGAACCCAGTCGCCTACGCCGAAGCCGAGGTTGTTCTCAAGTGCAGAGATATCTGCCTCAAGGTGAATGTTGAAATCCTCGATGCCGTTTCCGTCAGACATCGGTACAGGCTGGAAATATACAGCCGATACGTTCAGGAAGCCTACTTCTTCGTCCTCAAAGATAGGATACTCAGTGAAGCCGCCTGCTGCGTCTGCACCTGCCTCATCGGTTTCTACCTTTGCAGATGCGCTCTCTGTGGACTTTGCAGAGCTCTTCTCAGCAGTGCTTGAGCTGTCGCTGTCGCCGCAGGCAGCCATGCTCATAGCCATAAGAGAAGCAACTGCAATACCAACTAACTTCTTCTTTGTCATGTTTTTTCCTCCTCAATATTAAAAACAAAACTTTACGGCTCTTCGCCGTTCATATATTACCCGTAATAGGGGAATAACTGACTTGATTCAAGACTGTTTTCCGGCCTTCTGTTTTTTTACCTTCTGCTTTTTGGGCTTTGGCTTTAATTCTTCATCGTAGGCCTCCTGACCCTCTGTCAGATAGTGTACTCCTTCAAGCACACCCACGAATGCAGGAATGAAGCTCCAGCAGAACAGGATATAGAGAATACCTCTTCCGTACTGCCCTCTGTAGAACTTGTGCAGTCCTATCGAGCCGAAAATGATAGCTATGATACCGCACTCAACGTGGCTGTTTCTGTTCCACTTCTGTATAACGAAGATCGTCACCGTAATGAGTATCAGTATAAGCTGTGGGATAAGCGTCTGGAGAACAGGGTAAACACCCAGCACATTCAGAACGTCATTATACGGAATGATATTTGTGAGCCACTCGGGAGATGTGGCATCTATTACGTCGCCCTCGATAAGCTCCTTGATACCCGAGCCCAGGAACGATACCGACATTATAAACATCAGTATACTTGTTCCTAAGAAGAACGGTCTTATCGGCAGCTTTACACTGAAGAACCTGATTATCAGGAACACTACAGCCAGCACAACGCAGCCTGTTCCGAAGCCTGCCCACATATACTTTACGCTCTTCTCATCGCTGATAAGGGGCTGATAGAAGAGTATTACCTCTGCACCCTCTCTGAACACTGCAAGGAAGGCTGTAAAGCCAAGTGTGAATACGCTTCCCGTCTCAGCAGAAGCCTTTACCTGACCGTCAATGTACTTTGTCCATGCCTCAGCCTCGGCTTTGGAAACCATCCAGTTGCTGACGTAGAAAAGAACTACCACAGCGATAAGTGCCGTAACACCCTCGATTATCTCCTGATCAGCTGTATTTGCAAGCTTTAACTGCTGTAAGAGCCATGCACACACGAAGCTGCATATGATCGCAAGAACACAACCTGCATATACCGCCTTGAGCTTGTCTCTGTTGCCCGACTTAACAAGGTATGCGATTATCGCACCGACTACAAGAATAGCCTCAAGACCCTCACGGAGAATAATACCGAAGCAGGAGAAAAATGTAACAGAACCGCTGCTGCCCGATGTTCTTCTCTCTTTAGTTTCTCCGTCATCGGAGGAGGCTGCTGCCTGAACTCTGTTTCCGTCTTCGTCAAAAGCGCTTACGCCCTCTTCATCAACTCCGTCGAGGTAATTTGCCTGACCGTGAAGTATACGGCTGAGCTCCATAAAGTTCGAGATAACCGCAGCTGTGTCCTCGCCCTTTTTAACAGCCTTTCGGCAGATCTTGAACTGAAGCTCCGCCTTGCTGACCTCAGAGCCCGAATAGCCGTTTACATTTCTCTCAAAGCCCGAGGTTTCATAATAGAAGTTATATATAACGAGTGCTGCATTGTAAGCCTCGTCAGTGTTGCCTGCCTTGTAGTTATTGATAGATGCCTCAATTACATCGTCGATAGCATTTGCCTTATCCTCCCAGCAGTCATTCACTCCGCCTGCATCAAGGTACGCTTCCCACGATCCTATGTAATCAAGCTTGGGCTCGCTCTCAGCCGAACTGCTGTCCGCTGCAGCCCTCAGAGGGTTCAGCAAAAGCATTACAGCCAGCAGCATAACAGCCGCAGCAATTATCTTTGTTTGTCTCTTTCCGTAAGACATTGATATGCTTCCTTCCATAATAGGTTAAATATAATTAACTTAATTAGCTAAGACTAATTAGTGATTGCTAACCAGCAACTGATATTTTAACTCTAACAAACCCTCTTGTCAAGACCTGCGAGGTTAGTTTAGTGAAACTTTGTCAGAATAAGCCAAAACTAACTCGTTTCACAGACGGCTTTTATATGCAGTTTGACAAGACTAACCTGTGTGCGGAGCTAAGCCTTGTCAGGGCAGGGAAAACCCTGCACCATCATCGCGTCATAGTTTTGCTTTGGCTTTTCCTGCCCTGACCGCAGAGGTAGGTAATGCGGAGATTAGCCTCGTCAGGGCAGGGAAAACCCTGCACCATCATCGCGTCATAGTTTTGCTTTGGCTTCTCCTGCCTTGACCGCAAAGATAGATAGTGCGAACTTAGTTAGATAGATCCTCGGGGTCTGGGGCTTTAGCCCCAGTGGGGCAAAGGGGCGAAGCCCCCTCCTCCTTAACCCAGCCGAGGCTGTCTGGACGTAATGTCCAGACCTGACGAGGCATAGCTCCGCACTATCACGGCTCCGCGTTCAAGGCAAGAAAAGCTTTAAGCAAAATTACGGCGCGTATTAGCCGTGCGGCGAGCACTGCAGGGTTTTCCCTGCCGCGTATTAGCCGTGCGGCGAGCACTTGACAATCTCTGTTTGATTTGGTATAATGTTTACTAAGATTTGCTTATTGTTAATATGGAGGTAAGATTATGCCTAACAAACCTACAAAATATGTATTTGTCACAGGCGGAGTTGTTTCGGGACTGGGTAAGGGTATCACTGCGGCTTCCCTCGGAAGGCTGCTTAAAGCAAGGGGCTACAGCGTTACTATCCAGAAGTTTGACCCCTACATAAACGTTGACCCGGGTACTATGTCGCCTTATCAGCACGGTGAGGTTTTCGTTACCGATGACGGCGCTGAAACTGACCTCGACCTTGGACACTATGAGAGATTTATTGATGAGAACCTCTCTGTGAACTCGAATGTTACTACGGGTAAGATCTACTGGACTGTCCTTAATAAGGAGAGAAGAGGAGACTACCTCGGAGGTACTGTTCAGGTTGTTCCGCATATTACTAACGAGATCAAGGAAAGGCTCTACAGGGTGGCCAAGACCTCGGAAACAGATGTTGTTATCACCGAGATAGGCGGTACTGTCGGCGATATTGAGTCTACTCCGTTTCTGGAGGCTATAAGGCAGGCATCTATTGAGCTCGGACGTGAAAACTCTCTGTTTATTCACGTTTGTCTGCTGCCGTATATTTCGGGCTCCAAGGAGCTTAAATCAAAGCCTACTCAGCATTCCGTAAAGGAGCTTCTCTCTATCGGTATTCAGCCGAATGTGCTGGTGCTGCGCTCCGAGATGGAAGTGCCCGAGGATATGAGACACAAGATAGCACTGTTTTGCAATGTAAGGGCTGAGGACGTTATCCAGAACCTTACAGCACCCTCACTTTACGAGGTGCCTCTGTGGCTTGAAAAAGAGGGACTTGCCGATGTTGTCTGCGAGCACCTGAAGCTTGAAAACAGGGCTCCCGACCTGTCGGGCTGGAAGGCTATGATCGAGAAGGTCAAGAGCTGCCATAAGAAGGTAACTATCGGTCTGGTAGGAAAGTATGTTGAGCTTGAAGATGCATACCTTTCCGTAGCCGAGGCGCTCAGACACGGAGGCTTTGAGAACGGAGCCGAGGTTGATATAGAGTGGATACAGTCCGAGAATATCACAAGAGAAAATGCTGCCGAGACACTTAAAAGCTGTGACGGTATTATCGTTCCGGGCGGCTTCGGTGACAGAGGAATAGAGGGCATGATAGAGGCTATAAGATACTGCCGTGAGAACAAGGTGCCTATGTTCGGTATCTGTCTTGGTATGCAGATGTCGGTAGTTGAGTTTGCAAGAAATGTCGCAGGATTGGAGGACGCTAACTCTTCCGAGTTCTCCGATACGGAGAATGCAGTCATCGACATTATGGATTCGCAGAAGGACATCACCGAAAAGGGCGGTACAATGAGACTGGGGCTTTATCCCTGTAAGCTTCAGGAGGGCTCACGCTGCAAGGAGATCTACAACAGCGACCTTATCTATGAGCGTCACCGTCACCGCTGGGAGTTCAACAACCGTTTCAAGAGCACGCTTACAAGCAAGGGTCTGCTGATAGGCGGTATCTCCCCTGACGAGAAGCTGGTCGAGATAGTTGAGCTGCCAAAGGATATGCACCCGTGGTTTGTAGGAGTGCAGTTCCACCCCGAGTTCAAGTCAAGACCCAACCACCCGCACGTTCTGTTCAGCGACTTTATAAGAGCCTCGCTGGAGAACAAAGAGAGCAAATAACCGAACCCCCGTCAGCAGACGGGGGTTATACTTTGGTATTGAGCTCTTAACAATTTATGTCTTGACAATCATTCTGAAAAGTGTCATAATAGTAAGGTGTAATCAAACATTGAAAGGATATGAGTTTATGACCGATTTTACCTTTCACCGACAGCCCGGCGTCCGAGTCTGACGCTCCGAGCCGACTGACGATATAATGATAATGAAAGGAACTGAAAAAAATGAACACAGAACTGCCAAAGCTCTATGACCCTTCCTCGGTAGAGGACAGGATCTATAAATACTGGCTCGACGGAGGCTTCTTCCACGCTGAGCCCGACCCCAAGAAAGAACCATACTGCATTGTTATCCCACCCCCGAATATCACAGGACAGCTGCACATGGGTCACGCTCTTGATGAGACACTGCAGGATATACTTATCCGCTGGAAGAGAATGAGAGGATACTGCACCCTCTGGCTGCCCGGTACAGACCACGCTGCTATTGCTACCGAGGCTAAGATAGTCGAGGCTATGAGAAAAGAAGGCATAACCAAGGAAGACCTCGGACGTGAGGGCTTTATGGAGCGTGCATGGGCTTGGAAAAAACAGTACGGCGGACGTATAGTTGAACAGCTCAAAAAGCTGGGCTCCTCCTGCGACTGGGACAGAGAACGCTTCACTATGGACGAGGGCTGCTCCAAGGCTGTTAAGGAAGTTTTCGTAAAGTACTATAACAAAGGCCTTATTTACAGGGGCGAGAGAATAATCAACTGGTGCCCTAAGTGCAGGACATCACTCTCCGATGCAGAGGTAACCTATGAAGTTCAGGCAGGCCACTTCTGGCACCTGAGATATAAGATAAAAGACGCTGACGGCTATGTTGAGCTTGCTACCACAAGACCCGAAACTCTCCTCGGTGATACTGCCGTTGCAGTAAACCCCGATGATGACAGATACAAGGACTTGGTCGGCAAGACCGTTATTCTTCCTCTTGTTCACAGGGAGATTCCCGTTGTTGCAGACAGCTACGTTGACCCCGAGTTCGGAACAGGTGTTGTAAAGATAACTCCTGCACATGACCCGAATGACTTTGAGGTAGGTCTCAGACACAGCCTCCCTGTTATCAATGTTATGAACGATGACGCAACTATCGTTGACGATTATCCTAAGTACGCAGGCATGGACAGATATGAGGCAAGAAAAGCAATAGTCGCTGACCTTGAAGCAGAGGGCGCACTTGTAAAGATAGAAGACCACGAGCATAACGTTGGCACCTGCTACCGCTGCGGTACAACTGTTGAGCCTAAGGTGTCTACTCAGTGGTTCGTCAAGATGAAGCCTCTGGCTCAGCCTGCTATAGATGCAGTAAAGAACGGTCAGACAAAGTTCGTTCCCGAGCGCTTTGACA